>JBJEKE010000333.1:7024-8055 GCA_051878475.1 Muribaculaceae bacterium
GAGATGCTGTACTATACTTGGAGGCCTATTATATTGACAGCAAAGGAAAGTTAATGAGAAACAAAACCTTAATCAGTTTTCATTTCATTTCATTAACCAAACAAAATTTAAAATCGGCCTCTCAGCATACTGTAGCCCACTATTCTGGATTCTTTTCGAAGCCAAACGCAATCTCGAATCATTTCATTAAGTTTCAGTTCTATAACAAACGAAATATTTTTAACACATTTTAACTAAAATAGGGGGGGGGGTAAATCCTAACAATTGTTTACATTTGCAAAAAGTTTAACCAATTCATCTTGATTATTCTTTTGTCTGATACCAAACTATCGTTTTTTGACCAATCCTGGAACCTTATTTTCAGTCAGTTCAAAGGTATTTTTTTGGTTTTAGACTTTTCGCATAAAGGTAAATTTAGACTCCGAATAGTCCTGATTTTACATTTATGTAATTACAACATAAAGTTAAGCGACTAAATTTGCATACCAGTTTAACAACAATAATTAGTCAACCAGCCAATATCTGATTAAGAGTAATTAGTGAGGCCTTAAAACTAAAAAACATGAAAAAAATTTTTGTACCATTGACGGTGTTTGCAATGATGCAAGTATTTGCAACACCAGTGGCATTAGGCAGCGGACAACCTGCCAACGCGCCTGCAGTACAAGCCCAAAAGACAATTACGGGCGTAGTTACTGACAAGAACGGCGACCCTCTACCAGGCGTAGTAGTGATGGAAAAGGGAAACCAGAACAACGGCACCATCACCGACATTGATGGCAACTATTCACTTAAAGTAAGCGACGGAGCCACAGTGGTGGTATCGTATGTGGGCTACAACTCCACAGAGCTTGCAGTGGCAGGCAAGACGTCGATTAACGTAACCCTCACAGAATCGTCGCAAGTACTCGATGAAGTTGTAGCAGTAGGTTACGCAACCCAGAAGAAGGTTAACCTCACCGGTTCGGTAGCAACAGTTAACTTCGATCAGGTTAAGTCGCGCCCGGTAGTTAACGCATCACAGATTCTTA
>JBJEKE010000334.1:0-32649 GCA_051878475.1 Muribaculaceae bacterium
AAATATCGGATTGATTAAGGAACAGCGTAGAATTGTCAAGCGACAATTCTACGCTGTTGATTGTGCGAGAAGAATGGTTAAGCGAACCCACTGTGATGTCGAAGAAACCGAGCGAGCGGGCATGGCTTTTGATTGCGAAATCGAGTATTCCGACCAGCCGATTGCTTATTACAGTGGGCTTTTCGGCAGCGGCAGCACGTGCCAGCGACAGTTCGCTGTCGGGGCTGAACCGATTGGCGGCCGATTCGATGGCCCGGATTTCCTCGGCCATTCTCGATGCTATGTCGAGCGCCAGTTGCTCCGGTTTGTCATCGATAATCGCCACGAAGTCGATTCTCGAATGCATGGCGGCCCACCAAGTGTACACCACATTGCCTATGTGCGGAATCCGTCGGAATATGTGGCTCAGGTGGGCAGCCATTACCGGGAATAAAGGATTATAATTCCTTGATTTTGATGTTCTTGAACCAAACTTCGTCGCCGTGGTCCTGAAGCAGGATGTTGCCGGAGGCGGCGTTGCCGAAGTTAGGCCAGTTGCGGTATTTGCTGTAAGCCACCAGTGCATTCCACATCTGGCAGTTGCGGTTATATTCGATGAGTTTCACTCCATTGAGCCAGTGCTCTACATGATTGCCTTGCACGATAACCATTGCTGTGTTCCATTCCTCGAATTTGAACGGTTTGTCGTCCGGAGCAGGGATTAGGTCGTAAAGCGAACCGAGTTTGCGGTTGCCCTTCACACCAAGTTTAGCATCGGGGTGTAGATTGTCGTCGAGAATCTGGAATTCGCAGCCGATTGCCGAGCCTTCGCCTTTGTTTAGGTCGGGGTTAACGAAATATTTGATACCGCTGTTGGCACCGGCAGTGATTTTGAAGTCGACTTTCAGAATGAAGTTGGAATACTGAGTGGTTGTGACGATGTCGCCGCCGTTAGCCGATTCGGCGCCGGCGCTTTTGAGCACCTTGAGCACGCCATCCTCGATAACCCACCCTTTTTCGGGGAATTTGTCGAGTTTAGCGCCACGCCAGCCGTTTGTGGTCTTACCGTCCCAGAGGAGTTTCCAACCGTTGGCTTGTTCCTGTTTTGTGAGAGTGTTGGGCTTTTGCGCCGAAACCGAAACGGCGCAAAGCAGAGCTATGATAAGAAATGCAATTTTTTTCATTGTAATTAATAATTAGAGTTTGTAGAATTGTTCCCAACCCTTACGCGGCGGCAGGCCGGCGAGCATGGCGTTGGCAAATTCGTTGTTGGTGATAGTCTTTGTTCGCGGGTCGAAGAACAGCTGGGTGTTGAGCCGTTGAGCGATAACGCCGAGCGAGAACACTTGGCTGAGCACACCATTGATTTCGAATGGCGAACGGGTCTTTTCGCGGCCCAAGCAAGCGAGGAGGAAGTTTTCGAAGTGATTCGATGGACTTTGCGGCACTTCAGGCAAGAGTTTTTCCATTTCCTTAGCCTTTTCTTCCGGAATAATCTGGAGAGTGCTGCCGTGGCTTGCGCCCTTGAAAATCAGGTCCTTGGTGTAGATAATCTTTCCAGGATTCAGCTTAGCCTTCGGTGTGTCGCCTTGATTGGTGGTAGGGATGTTTGGGTCGAGACCCGAAACACCGTATCCGGCAGGGATAGGCGGCAGGTTGTCGAGGCCGTCGTACCATGTGATGTCAACGGGTGGCATGCTTCCACGCTGAGGGAAGCGGAACAGGATTGTCGACGAGTAAGGATAGAAATAGTCGTTGTGTCCGTTGGCATATTTCATGGTCACTTCGTAAGGGAGTCCGAGGTCGAGGAATTCGTGCACGGTGTCGATGATGTGAGCGCCCCAGTCGCCGAGAGCACCCATACCGAAGTCGTACCAGCAGCGCCATTGACCCTGGTGGTAGTCCTTGTTATATTCGTGATAAGGACAAGCGCAAAGCCATGTGTCCCAGTCCATATCCTTTGGAATCTGTTCTCCGGCAGGGAGTTTGTAGATGTTAGTGTCCCATTTGTGCCAGCGACGAGGGTTGTTCATATGTGCAGTAACGGCAGTAACGTCTTTGATGATTCCGGCGTCGAGCCAGGCTTTGAACTGGAAGTAGTTGGCTTCGGAGTGACCTTGGTTACCCACCTGAGTAACTACGCCTGGATGCTTGCGAGCGGCCTGCATTAGAAGTTCACATTCAAGGAAAGTGCGAGCGAGCGGTTTTTCGACATACACATGCTTGCCCATCGATACGGCGAGCATGCTAATCGGGAAGTGAGAATGGTCGGGGGTGGCGATTGCCACGGCGTCGAATTCGTTTCCAATCTTGTCGAACATCTGACGGAAATCGCGGAATTGCTTTGCCTTGGGATACATGCCGATAACCTTTTGGGTGTGAGGAGCACCCATGTCGACATCGCAGAGAGCCACAACGTCGACCAATCCGGTAGCGGCGAAATCGTTGATAATCTGCTCGCCACGGTTACCGATGCCGATATATGCTATTTTCACTTTTTCGTTGATGCCTTTTTTCTGGGCAAAAGTCTTACCGTCGGCAGCGAGAACGCTTGACGGAGCGAAAGCCAGCCCTGCCGAGGCGAGGGTCATGGTTTTTAGGAATTGTCGTCGAGAAGTAGTCATAGAGTTTATGATTTAATGGTTATTTTTTTCTGAAAAACAAAGAGATTGCAAGCGCAATGAGTCGCACCACAGTCCACACCACATATAGCGCACAGGCGCCTACAGTCACATATCCTATCGATGTTATGACTTCCGACCAAGGGGCATTGTGCGAAGTGATTGCGTATACGTTAAGCAGATTGGCAATGATGAAACACACCAGCAGAGTGATGATTTCGATTCGTTTGCGTCGAGCGGTTATAACAGTATCTTTCATTGTTGCTTGGGCATTGACTTGTGGTTAAGATAATCGATTTTGAACTCGTCGGGGAAAGTTAGCGTACGCTCCTGCTGCATGGCTTCGTCGCCTAGCAGACATAGCTGACTTGCGTAGTATCCTTCTTCGGCGATTCGCGGAGGCTGCCGGTTGGTGATGGCGGCTTCAACGAAAGCTTCGAGCAGCAGCGATGTGCCGTCGGATTTCGGGCGTTCACCGATAATGTATTCGCCGTTGTTTGAGTTGGCGGTTTCGGGAGCCCAGCTTGTGCCGGCAAATGGGACAGCATCGAACACCTTGTTTTCCCATTCGTTAATCATCTGCAGGAATGCGGGTGCGGCCGGAGTTTCCTCGAAGTAGTATTTTCCGTTTTCCGGCTCCACAGTGCCCAGATTTCCGAGAATCTGCTCTTCAAGGCCGTAGAACTTGTTGGAAATAACCGAGCCGTAGGTCATCTTCACTCCGTCGTCGAAAATGTATATGCAGTTAACATTGTCGTACACTTCGCGGCCGTCTTTCCAATAGGTGATTGCTCCATGGCCCATAACTTTCTCTGGGAGTTTCTGTCGGGCCCAGCTTCCTACCTGTAGCTGGTGGCATGCAAGCTCGGTCATCAGACCTTTCGACGATTCGCGATACAGACGCCAGTTGATGAACCGTTCGAGTTCGGGGCTTGGCACAGGGCGTCGCCAGTCGCCGTTACGGTTCCAGTAGGCGTGGATTGCATTTATTTCGCCGAACATACCGGAATGAATCATCTCCATGGCCTTGATGTATCGAGGGTCGAACAGACGCTGCTGGCCGGTGAAGAACACACGTCCGGAGCTGCGGTGTTTCATATACATGTCGTAGCATTGCTGCATATCATAACCGATAGTCTTTTCGCAGAACACGTGCTTGCCGGCGTCGAAAGCGTCGAGGGCAATCTGACAGTGGGTGTTTAGCGGAGTGGCTATAACCACAGCGTCGATGTCCTTGTCGTCGAGCAGGTGGCGGTAGTCGCGATAAACCTTTGCTTTCGGGACCATTTCGAGTGCCTTGTCGATAGAAGGCTGGTAAATGTCGGCTATGGCAACGATGTCCACTTTAGGGTTCTGCACCAGAAAGCTCATGAGGAATTGACCGCGGGAGCCCGGGCCGATGATTCCAAGTCGGCAACGGTTGTTGGCGGTGTTGCTCACTTCGGAGAACGACGACAGCCAGGGGCTTGTGGCCACGAGGATGCCGGTGCCAAGAGCTCCAAGTCCTTTGAGAAAGTCGCGTCGGTTGATATGATTATTGTCCATGCGTTTATGGTAGATGAGGAGTTAATTAATGAGAACTGAAAGTTAATTAGGCTTATGGTTGTCAGATACGGTTATATCGTAGTTACAAAATTATCAAATTATTTGTCACGCAGCAAGAATTAGTCTGATAAAATCGAATGATAAATCTGTCGGTCATGCTTTCAGTAATGGGGTGGAACATCCAGGTGCCACCCCGATAATAAGCCTAAAAAACTTAGATTGAAAACTACTCGGTTTTGCTTTCATCGGCAACGGCGTCTTCCCAATTGTCCCATACGGGGGCGTTGGGGTCGTATCCGCTGTAACCGTAGTTCTGGTAAAGCTGTCCTTTGTTGTTTGCGGTGATTTCGCGTTCAGGGATAGGCCAGTAAATGTTTTTCTTGTCCATTATATAGTTAATGTGCGATTTGCTGGCGTTGATAATGATTTCCTCACCCTTGTTATACATACCTTTTCTCACGCAACGCTGATACCAGTAGCTGCCGCCTTGCAGGTCGGTTCCTTCCTGGGTGTCGAAAGTGTTGATGTCGTATGTGTTGCCCCATTCGTCGGGACGGCCGCTGATTGCGAGACATAGCGATACTCGTGTGAGTTCAACCTTACGGAATTCCTCCCAGAAGAGTTCGCGGGCGCGTTCGTCCATGATATCGCCGATGGTGACGTTGCCAGTGTAGAGTTCAGAGCAGTGAGCACGCTGGCGAATAATGTTGATGTCGTCCTTGATGGTACCGTCGCCGGGATTGATATAGTATTTGGCTTCTGCGCGGAGCAGGTATGCTTCGGCAAGGCGGAAGAGATACCAGTCGGCATTACCGCCGTCGGTGGCGCCGCGGTTACCGTCGGAGCCGGAGATGTTGGCTTCGTTGACCGGGTCGTCTAATTTGAAGATGTAGTGAGGCACATCGTACCAGCGTCGAATGGTGTCGCCGCACAGCAGGTTGCCTTTGTCGTCGAAGAGGCGAAGGTTCTGGCCGAAGTATTCTGAGTCGATGTTATTGCATTTGAGCGATTCCATTTTCATCCAGTTACCTGTTTCGGTGCTGTGGCGCAGGTCGGTAGCATCCATTTTGCCGTTAACGGCCCAAAGCCCGTCCTGATAGAATGTGGTTGGGCGCACAGTGGCAATACCACGGCCGAGGGCACGCATATAGTCGTATTTGGCATCATAGTTCTTGGCGTTACGCTTGATGTTAAGCAAGGCCTGCTTACCGTCGGGCATCTTGAGGGTGTTGTTGAAGAAGAACGGATACATGATTCGCATAGTGAGGTTCTGCTGGAAAGCCTCGGAAGCGGCACCACGGTTAGGCATACCCATAATCACTTCGGTGTTAGCGCTGATGAGTTTGTTTTCGGGGCGATGGAGATCCCAGATAACGTTGCGAGTAATAGGCCAAGTTTCCGATGCGGTGTAGTTGTCGTAGAAAGTGCCGAAGGGCTCGGTCATGAGCGAGTATCCCGATTGGTTGATTATAATGTCGAGTTGGTCCTTGGCTTTCTGGAATTCGCCGATAGCGAGATATACTTTAGCCAAGAGCATACGGCAAGCACCCTTGTTTACCATACCGATAAGGTCCATGTCGGCCTGGTCGGGCACCCATTCAACGGCAAATTCGAGGTCCTTTGCGAGCATCTTGAGGATAGCGTCGCGGCTTGTGGAGCGGAAGTTGAGCTTAGGCACCTGAAGCACTTTGGTCATCAACGGTACGTTGCGGAATTCGAACACCAGGTTGTAGTAGCGGAAGGCGCGATGGAAATATGCGCGGCCGATGTAAACGTTTTTGGTGGCCTGGTCGAGGGTGGTAACGTTGTCGATGTATGTAAGCACGGAGTTGGCGTTACGGATGGCTTCGTAAGGCTGGTTCCAGAGATACCAGATAGTGGATACACGGCTAAGGTTGAGGAGGGTGCTTTGGTCGCTGTTGATTGTAAGTTTTTCTGACACATTGTCGAGGAGGTCGACTTTATCGGTAGCGGAGGGAACCATCAGGTCAGACATTGTGTATTCCGACATAAGCGGAAGCATTTCGTTGTGGTCGCCGGTGGTCCAGTATCTCATGAGCTGACGGTCGGCAATAGCGAGTACAGATTTCAATCCTGATTCGGTAGAGAAAGTTGCAGTAGGTTCGTAGAACGAAAGCGGGTCGGCATCGAGGAAACTGTCTTTGCAGCTGAATAACAGCAACGACGACCCTAACAGAACAACCAGGTTGCTGAAAATATGTTTAATGAATGAACTTTTCATATCAATAAATAATTTAAGATGTTATAGAGTTAAGTTTACGCCGAAAGTGTAAAGGCGGGTGCCGAGTCCACCGGTTTCAGGGTCGCCATATTCCCAATCGCCACCGAAAGTGCAAACGTTGCGGATAGCGCCGGAAACTTTAACGCGGTCGATACCCCATTGCTTTGTCCATTGGCGAGGCAGAGTGTAGCCCACCGAGATGTTTTCGAGGCGAACGAATGAGCGGTTGTAGAGTTTGCCCGGAGTTTTGGCTCCGTTAGGGCCTTGTGCTTCGATACGGCCGTAATCGTTGGTAGGGTTGTCGATGGTCCAGTATTCCTTTGCTTCTTTACAAGCAGCGGCATATGTCATGCGTCCGCCATCGTCGTCGTTGTTGAGATAGTTGGTTGATAGCGACTTGTGGCCCATTTTCGAATACATGTTAACCGAGATTGTTAGGTCCTTCCAGAAGGTGAAGTCGTTGCGGAGGCTCCAGTTGATAGGCGGAGTTGTGGTTCCGAGGAACACTTTATCGTCGTTGTTGTAAACGTAGGTCTTTACCGAGCCGTCGGCGTTATAAACGTCGTTTTCGGGGTTGTTCCACACTTTCGGGTCGCCTGGTTGCTGACCGTATTTCGCAGCTTCTTCCCATTCGTCCTTTTGCCATATTCCGGTGACCTTGTAGTTCCAGATTTCATTGATAGGCTTGTCGATGAACCAGTTGTTTGCGGTGTAGTCCATTTCTTTCTGACCCACAACGTTTCCGTTTCCGTCAACCACGTCCTCATATTCGTAGAACAGGTGCTTGATTCGGTTTTTGTTGTATGCAAAGCTGAGAGAAGTGTTCCATTCGAAATTCTTGGTTCGGATGTTAGTGGAATTGATAGTGATTTCCACACCCGTATTGTTCACTTGACCGAGGTTTGTGGTGATGTTTGCGAAACCGGTGAAGGTAGGGAGCGGCTGGCTCATGATCATGTCGGTGGTGTGCATGTTGTAGAAATCGATAGAACCGGTCAGACGGTCGTTAAGGAAGCCGAAGTCGAGGGCGAAGTTCCACGATTTGGTTTTTTCCCACTGGAGCATGTTGTTAGCCATGCGGTCGCACATGAGGTATCGCATGAGTTCGAGCTGACCTGAGCTGTTAACATAGCCCATGTATTTACCGCCGCCTTCGTAAAGGTTGGCCAATGCGAGATAAGGGTTGGAAAGAGAACGGTTACCGTTGCTACCGTAGGAAATGCGGAGTTTACCGGAGCTCATACCGATGGTGTTCTTTATACCTTCGAAGAATGGTTCGTTTCCGAACGACCATGCCACAGCCACCGACGGGAACCAGGCATAAGGGTTGTTGTTACCGAAAGCCGAATAACCGTCGCGGCGGATAGATGTGGTGATCATGTAAAGGTCGTTGAACGAGTAGAACAGACGGGCGAGCAGCGCGTTGGCTGTTTCGTGGCTGTCGCTTGATTCGTAAGAAGAGTTTTCCTTGGAGCCGTTTTGAGTGTTGTGGAAACCGAGAGCATCTGAAGGGAGGATGTTTCGGGCCTCGATTCGGTCGCTCCAGTAGCGTCGCTCTTCAGCTTCTTGAGCGAGCGTGAGGATGAAGTGGTGCTTACGGTTGAAGGTGTAGTCCCAGGTGATGGTGTTGTTGAGCGACCAGTCGAATCGCTTTGCTTGTTCACGGTTTGCACCACGGTCGTTAGGGTTGCTGCCCGGAAGGTCGGCCGACATGAAGTAACGGTCGTAGAAGAATTGGTAACGAGGAGCGATGTTGAATTGATAAGTGATACCGAGTGGCAATGTAACCTTTGCGTTGATGATAGAGTTGAGGACGGTGTATCCCTTTTCGAGTTCGAGGTATTTCTTCTGGAAGTAGTAGTTGTAGCCTCGTTGCGAATAAGTTTCGTCCTGTGGATACTGAATGTAGTCACCATTTTCGTCGAGGAAGTCGGCGTAAGGGCTGTTTCGGAGGAAGTAGTCCTCGTCGAGGTCGATGCTGCCGTCGGAACGGTCCTGGAAGTTGACGTTAGTTCCCACTTCGAGCCAGTTGGTAACCTTGGCATTCAATTTCAGGTTAGAACGGATAGCATGGTATTCGTCGTCGATTAGAGCGCCCTCGTTGCGGAGATAACCGAGCGAGAAATAGTAGTCGAAACGGTCGGAAGCACCGCTGATGCTGGCATTGTAGTCTTGGTTGAAACCGGTGCGGAAAGCGAGGTCCTCCCAGTCGGTGGTGCGTCCGTTAAGGATGTTGTCGAGGACGTTTCCGGTGAAGCCGAGACGCTTGGCCCATATGCTGAGGTCGCTTTCGCCGGCTTCGTTGGATGTGTATGAGCGCCAAGTGTCGAGGTCGGCACCGGAGAGGTTTGCGGGGTTGGTGAAGTAGTTGGTCATACCTTTATATACACCCGACTGATAAGCAGCCCAGTTTCCGTTGTCGTCGGCACCGTAGGTGTTTTTTTCGCGCCAGTCGGAGTAGTGCTGCAGATAATCGTCGGGGCTGAAGCGTTCGCGGTAAGCGCTGCGAGTGGTGGCACCGATGTTGGCCGAGAAGTTGATGATAGGCTTCCCCTGATGACCTTTCTTGGTGGTGATAATGATAACGCCGTTTGCTGCCTTTGCACCATAGATGGCTGCCGCAGATGCATCCTTAAGCACGTCGATTTGACCGATGTCGTCGGGGTTGATTTCGGAGAGCTCGCCGTAGAACATCATGCCGTCGAGGATGATGAGCGGGTCGTTGTGGCCGCCGTCGGTGTAGAGTGAGCGCTGACCGCGGATTGACAGCGAGCCGCCACCTTTGGCATCGGCATTATATCCAACATTAAGGCCCGGAGTGCCGCGCAAGATGTCCTGCACGGTCTTTGGGTTTTCGTTGGCGAGTTTGTCGGGGCGTACCTGGATAACCGAACCGGTGATGTCCTTTTTGCGCATGGTACCGTAACCAATCACCACCACCTCATCGAGGCTTTCCGCGCTCTCTTTGAGGGTGACGTTGAATGAGTTTCGACCATTCACTTTCATTTTAGTTGGCTGATATCCGATGTATGAAATTTCGATGGTGGCATCGTCGGCCACGTTGAGCGAGAAATTGCCATCGAAATCGGTGGATATACCGTTGTTGGTGTTCTGTTCCATTACAGTGGCACCGATGATAGGATCGCCGGTGGCGTCGACAACCTTACCTTTGATTGCTTTCTTTTGTGAAGAACGCTTTTCCACATCTTTTTTCCCGGTAAGGATTATGTTGTTGCCGGAAATTGTGAAAGAGATGCTGCTACCAGCGAAGATTTTGTTGAGAACTTCGGTTATTTGAGCGTCAGAGGCATTGACAGATACTTTCTGCTTGACGTCGATTTGAGATTTGTCGTAAACGAAGAGATAATTGGTCTGTTGTTCGATTTTCGACAAGATTGTTTGAATGGAAGTTTGTTTTTCGTTTAATGACACAGTCTTGTTTGCTGCAAAAGCAGTGATATTAAACAATAATAACATCAAACAACACAAGATAGTTACTTTTTTTGTCATAACTTTGTGCATTTAGAATTTAAGTTTTAATTAAGTTGTGAATAAGTGCTTTCAGTGAATGTTTCGGATGGAACGAAAAACAGTTCACGACTTTTTTACGGCGGCCGGGGAGTGTTGGCGCACAATCCGGTCGCTTTTTCAATGAATAGGATCTTTGTTGTACATAATTACTTGAGTTTTAGTTGTTTGAAATAATTACAGATTCATTGTTTGTGGTCCATTTGTAGTTGAAATGATGTATTTGTTGTAGAGCTTCAATGACGTGACGCAATCCGTCTTCCTGACGGAATTTGCACGTGCATCGATAATCGAGGATTTCAGGATTGCGGACATCGATGCGAACTTTGTAGTATTCTTCCATTTTCCTGAAAATAGTGGCATAATCTTCGTTTTCGAAATAGTAAATGCCCTTAATCCAGAGCGGTGATTCGCCATCGCTGAACGATTCTTTGATTAGTTTGCCGTTTTCGGCAATGATGGCTTCTTCGTTAGGTTTGAGTGTGATGCGAGCTGAGTCGGCAAGCGCCAGCACCTCGACGGCGCCTTCGAACAGTCGGGTTGAGAATTTGTTGGAAGAGCTATATGCGGATACGTTGAATTTTGTTCCCAGCACTGTTACTTGGTATTTTCCGGTGCTGACTATGAAGGGGTGTTTAGGATCGTGGCTCACTTCGAAGTAGGCTTCTCCATCGATAACTACGTGCCGCGAAGAGCCGTCATTGCTGGAGGGGACGTGTAACGAAGTGTTTGAGTTAAGCCAAACGGTGGTTCCGTCGGAAAGGGTGATTTCGGTGCGTTGTCCCACGGGTACGGATATATTTGTTGCGAGCAAGGCAGAAGAGTTGCGCGAGGAGTAGTATCCGGAGAAGAAGAGTGCGGCTGCCAGCACGCACAGCAAGGCAAATGTAGCGGCGATGCGAATGTATTGGCCATAAGAGCGACGTGCTGGATTTACGATGCTGAACTCATCGCCGTTGCAGAGCGAGGCATCGAAAATCTGGCGCAGATGACGGAACTCCTCCATATTGGCAGGGTCGTCGTCGAGCCAATGGAGCACTTCGATGCGTTCGGGGGCAGAAGTTTCGCCGCGCAGGTATTTGAGTAGTAAGCTACGTTTCATGGTTTGTAGTTATGTGCTGTTATAATAAAGTCGCACGGCGGAGCCAAAACCCTAAACATAAAATGCAATTTTTTTTGAAATATTAGGCAACGATGAGCTGGAACAGCGGATAGAAGTCTTTGAGGTCGGAGCGGAGTGTTTTCAGAGCCTTGGTGATGTGGTATTCCACGCCTTTCACTCCAATGCCAAGGTGCTGGGCGATTTCTTTATTTGATTTGTTGGCAAAACGGCTGAGGATGAAAGTGGTGCGTGTGGTTTCCGACATCGAGGCAAGCGATTGACGGACGATGGTTTTCACGTCGGTGTGGTAAAGGCGTTTAGGGTCGCATTCTTCGAGCAGCGAAATTCTCAGCTGAAGTTCTCGCATGGTTTCGGAGCTGATGTGCTCGAGCATTCTCATCTTGAATTCTTCGCGTCGGAAGTGTTGCAGAATCTTGTTGCGTATGATTCCGAACAGGAATGGGAGGATATTGTCGATGTCCTGGTCTTGGCGCAACTTTTCGAGCATCACAATCATAGCGTCGGCCACAATGTCTTCGGCCTGTGAAATGTCGTGAGTGTATGATTTGGCAAACAGGACGCACTTTCGATAGTAGCGTTTGTAAACCTTGTCGAAAATCTGCTCTACAGTCATTATCGATTTTAAGATTCTATAGCCTTGCTTGATTGAAAGCTGGAGGTGCTGACAAAATTAAACTAAATATTGGAATTATGTTACAACTTTGATAAAAAAGTGGATTATGCTGGTGCTTGGCGGAGATAAAAAAAGTGCATCGCAGAGAGGCGATGCACTTAGGCTGTTGAGACACTTCAACAAATGGTATTATTTCTTTTCTTCTTCCGGTTTGTAGAGGTCGGGAGTAGAGATTTCGAACACGAGAGTTTCGTTAGGCTTGATGCTGCCGTTAGGAGTACCGCTAACGCCGTATCCGAGCTTGCCGGGGATGTAAACAACGAATTCGGCACCTGGGCTCATAAGGAGGAGAGCTTCCTTGAAGCCTGGAACGACGTGGTCGGGCGACATCGGAATAGGCTCACCCTTCGACGAATCGAAGATAGAGTCGTTGATGTGCTTGCCGGTGTAGATAACGTTGATGCGGTCGCCGAGGACGAAGCGTGTGCCGTTACCTTCCTTAACCACCTTGTAAGCGAGGCCGCTGGCTGTAGTCTTTACAGCGGGATCCTTTGTGATGTTGGCCATGAATTCTTCGCCTTTCTTGGCATTTTCGATAGCCTCAGGTGATTTTGCGAGGTTTTCTTCTTTCTGCTTCTGGATGAGTTGCTGAATCATCATCTGTGCAGTGCCAGGGTCAACTACAGTGGTGTCGCTTTTAAGGGCTTTTTCGAGATAAGCGAAGATTGCCTTTGTGTTGAGTTCAACGCCTTCGTTCTGCTTCATCTGGCGAGCAGTCATGTAAAGGTTCAGACCTACGCCCATACCGTCGGCTATCGACGATTTGGCAGTGTCGACAGAGAGAACTGCCTTAACGCCTTTAAGGAATTCTGCTTCGTTGAATTTGGCAGAATCGGGGCCTTGTTTCATCTGTTGCTTAATCATAGTGCCGAAAAAAGCACCGATGTAGTAGTTCAAAGAGTCGCTTGTGCCTTTAGGCTCTACTTTGCAACCACCATTGTTGCAGCTCATTGCGCAGAGCATAACAGCTACGAGCGCAAGGATAGAGAATTTTTTCATGATTATAATATGATTTTTTAAATGAATATTATATGATAATGCCGCTTTCGCGTTCAATCTTTATGAGTTTTACATCGAAGATGAGTGTGCTGTGCGGGCCGATAACCGGGCCGGCGCCTTGGCTGCCGTAAGCGAGCTCCGATGGGATGTATAGCTGCCATTCGGCGCCTTCGCTCATAAGCTGGAGCGCTTCAACCCAACCGGGGATAACCTGGTTCACGCCGAAAGTGGCAGGTGCACCGCGTTCAACCGAACTGTCGAACACTGTACCGTCGATAAGGCGGCCGGTATAGTGTACGGTAACCTTGTCGTTGGCCGAAGGATGGATTCCGTTTCCCTCCTTGACGATTTTATATTGCAGGCCTGAAGCGGTGACCTTCACTCCCTCTTTCTTGGCGTTTTCCTCGAGGAAACGCTTTCCTACTTCGCGGTTCATTTCCACTTGTCGCTTTTCGAGTTCGGTGAAGAATTCGGTAACCACTTGTTTGGCTTCGTCGATAGTCATTTCGGGCTTTGAGCCGTCGTACACTGAGCGAACAGCAGCGGCGAAATCGTCGACGTTGAGTTCTTGGATGCCCGAGCCTTTGAAGTTGTTGCCCATGCTCAAGCCTAATGCATAGCTTAATTTGTCCATGTCAAAATAATCAGATATTTGTTTGTCTTGCATTTTGTGGTGCAAAGATACTGCAAGAGATGATAAGAATAAACAATAACTAAAAGATTTATTGTTTTTTAAATTAGTGATTAGCCTAACGGCGGCATCATTGAGAGAGCCGCCGTCGGGGAATATTTGTAGAAAGCTGTTATACCACTACGTTCACAATCTTGTTAGGCACCACGATAACTTTCTTCGGGGTCTTTCCGTCGAGCCAACGCTGAGCGCCGGCGTCGGAGAGAGCGATGCGTTCAACTTCGTCGCGAGGGGTGTCGATGGGGACGCTGATGTTGTATCGGGGTTTTCCGTTGAACGAGACGGTGTAGTTAACGTTGGCTTCCTTGAGGTATTCCTCGTTGCAAATGGGCCACTTGGCGTCGCACACGGTTGAGTCGGCGCCGAGGGTGTGCCAGAGCTCTTCGGCTATATGAGGAGCGAACGGAGCGAGGAGCACGATAACTTCGCGGAGTATTTCGCGCGAGTGGCACTTCTGGGCGGCGAGTTCGTTGACGCAAATCATGAATGCGCTGATAGAAGTGTTGTAGTTGAAGTGCTCGATGTCCCAAGTAACCTTCTTGATGAGCTTGTGGAGCGACTTGAGGTTGTCGGCTGAAGGCTTGGCATCGTCGATAATGAGATTGTCGGCGTTGTAGAAGAGGTTCCAGAGTTTCTTGAGGAAACGGTGCACTCCGTCGATACCTTTAGTATCCCAAGGCTTACTTTGCTCGATAGGACCGAGGAACATTTCGTATAGGCGAAGAGTGTCGGCGCCGTAACGGTCGACGATGTCGTCGGGATTAACTACGTTGAACATCGATTTCGACATTTTCTCGACGGCGTTGCCGCAACGGTACTTTCCGTCTTCGAGAATAAACTCGGCGGTTGCGAATTCCGGGCGCCAAGCCTTGAATCGTTCTGTGTCGAGGATGTCGTTGTCCACGAGGTTTATGTCGACGTGTATTTCGGTGGTGTCGTACTGGTCCTTCAGGCCGAGCGACACGAATGTGTTGGTGTCCTTTATTCGGTAAACGAAGTTGCTGCGGCCCTGTATCATGCCCTGGTTGATGAGTTTCTTGAACGGCTCGTCTTCGCATACATAACCGAGGTCGAAGAGGAATTTGTTCCAGAAACGGGAGTAGATGAGGTGTCCGGTAGCATGTTCAGTGCCTCCGACGTAAAGGTCGACATTTCGCCAGTATTCATCGGCTTCCTTCGATACGAGCGCGTTGCTGTTGTGCGGGTCCATGTAACGGAGGTAGTATGCCGATGAGCCAGCGAATCCCGGCATGGTGCAGAGCTCGAGGGGACGACCGTTGGGGGCAGTCCAGTTTTTGGCACGGCCGAGTGGAGGCTCGCCGCTTTCGGTAGGGAGGAACTTGTCGACTTCAGGGAGTTGGAGCGGCAGGAGTTCTTCCGAAAGAGGCTGCGGCTGGTTGTTCTCGTCGTAATAGATAGGGAACGGCTCACCCCAGTAGCGCTGACGGCTGAAGATGGCGTCGCGGAGGCGGTAGTTAACCTTTACCTTTCCGATTCCGGTCTGGGTGATGAATTCCTTGGTCTTTGCGATTGCTTCCTTCACCTGGAGCCCGTCGAGGCTGAGGCGTTCGTTGCTGGAGTTGGTCATGATGCCTTCTTTTGCATCGAAACTTTCCTGGCTGACGTCGCACCCTTCGATAAGCGGGATAATGGGGAGGTTGAAGTGGCGAGCGAAAGCATAGTCGCGGCTGTCGTGGGCAGGCACAGCCATAATTGCGCCTGTGCCGTATCCGGCGAGAACGTAGTCGCTAATGTAGATGGGAATCTGCTTTCCGGTAACGGGATTTACAGCGTATGAGCCGCTGAACACTCCCGACACTTTCTTGTCGATCATGCGTTCGCGTTCGGTTTTGCGCTTGGTTTCGGCGATGTATTCGTCGACAGCGGTGCGACATTCAGGAGTGGTAACCTTGTCGACATACTGGCTTTCGGGCGCGAGGACCATGAAAGTGACGCCGAAAATAGTGTCGGCACGAGTGGTGAAAATCAGCAGGTGTTCGTCGGAGCCCACGAGTGGGAACTTCATTTCGGCACCTTCGCTGTAACCAATCCAGTTTCGCTGAGTTTCCTTGAGCGAGTCGGTCCAGTCGATTGTTTCGAGGCCACGGAGTAGGCGTCCGGCGTATGCGCTGACGCGCAGGCACCATTGGTACATGAGTTTCTGCTCAACGGGATAACCGCCGCGGATGGAGAGGCCTTCGCTCACCTCGTCGTTGGCGAGCACTGTTCCGAGTTTGGGGCACCAGTTCACCATTGTGTTGCCGAGGTATGCAATACGGAAGTTCATAAGGATGTCGTTTTTCTCTTTTTGGGAGAAGGCGTTCCATTGCTCGGCGGAGAATTCCACTTCGGCGTTAGTGGCAGCAGATAGGTTGGCTGTACCGAATTCCTCGAAGTGCTTTACGAGGATGTCGATGCTCTGGGCACGGTCGGCAGCAGTGTCGTAGTACGATTTGTACATCTGCAGGAAAGCCCACTGGGTCCATTTGTAGTAAGCCGGGTCGCAGGTGCGGATTTCGCGGTCCCAGTCGTAGCAGAACCCGATTTTGTCGAGCTGCTGACGGTAACGGTTTATGTTGTTGACGGTAGTCACCTCGGGGTGCTGACCGGTTTGTATTGCATATTGTTCGGCGGGCAGACCGTAAGAGTCGTAACCCATAGGATGCAGGACGTTGAATCCTTGCAGGCGTTTGTATCGGCTGTAGATGTCAGAGGCAATGTAACCGAGCGGATGCCCCACATGGAGACCGGCACCGGAGGGATAAGGGAACATGTCGAGGACATAGAACTTAGGCTTGGACGAGTCGATAACGGTTTTATACGTTTTGTGCTCTTTCCAATATTGTTGCCATCGAGTCTCTATTTCTTTAAAATTGTATTCCATAGAGGTTTATGATAATTATTTTAATAAAAACGTAGGTAAAAAACGGGGTGTTCCGACCAGCGGGCCGGAAAGCATCGCAAAGGTAGCATAAAATTTCGTAAGTTGAAGCAGATGAGGTGTTCAATCGAATAAAAAGGACGAATGAAGGGGCAAAAATGAGAAGAAGGATAGCGCCGTGCTTATCGGGGCCATCCTTCTTCGGGAAATATAAAGTATCTATCTATTGAGCGGAGAAGTTATTTCTTTTTGTTCGACGATTTCAGGTATGTGTCGATGGCAGCTGTAATTGAAGGCATCTGAGGTGTTGGCGCCTGGATGTCGAGACGCAGTCCGGCATCTTTTACCGCCTGAGCTGTTGCTGAGCCGAGGCACCCGATAGCGATGTCACCTTGGTTGAAGTCGGGGAAGTTCTTTTTCAAGGAGTTCACTCCGGCAGGGCTGAAGAATATGAGCATGTCGTAGTCGAACGGTTCATCGGGAGTGAAGTCGTTGCTGACGGTACGGTACATAATTGCCTTTGTGCATTCGATTCCATATTGCTCGAACACTTCGATGTCGTCCTTGTGCACGTCGGAAACGGGGAAAAGGAATTTCTCTTTGGCGTGCTTGGTAAGGGCTGCAATAAGCTGCTTGTCGTCGAGCTTGCCTGAAGCGCCGAAGAAAATCTTGCGTTTACGATATTGGATGTATTTCTGCAGGTAAAGCGAGATCTGTTCGGTGGTGCAGAAATATTTCATTGTATCGGGTACGGCGAAGCGAGTTTCTTCGCAAATACGGAAGAAGTGGTCGATACTTGTTCGAGAAGTGAAGATGATGGCCGTGAAATCGGGGATTGAAACTCTTTGCTGGCGAAAATCTTTGGCCGAAATACCTTCAACTTTAATAAAGGGTCGGAAAACGATATCTACACCGTATTTTTTGGCAATGTCGAAATATGGCGATTTGTCGGAAGCCGGCTGCGGCTGAGATATCAAAATTTTCTTTACTTCCACGTAGTCAATTAGTTAAGATTGTAGATAATTACACAAATTAACTGCTGCTGCAATGAAAAACAATACAGGAACAATTTCAATGGCGCAAAGGTACAAAATAAATGGGAAAAGCATTGGGATTTTTTTGAAAAAAATTCTAAACCCTTTGATAATGAATACGAATCGGGAAGAAAAGAACAGTATGAGAGCCACGATGGCCATGGCAGTGATGGTGGCACCGGAGCCTATTGAGGCCATTATAGCAAGGGGGATGAAAGTGAAACCGACGATAGCCAGCGAGGCATTGTTTCCGTCGATCCAGAGCTTGCTGTGCTCGTGGTCGGAGAAAGTGAAGGCAAGCACCTTATAAGCCAGCAGCTGGAACAGAATAAGGGAGGCGCAAGTGGCGATGCATACCAGCACCGGCACAATGGAGTTGTGTGCTGCAATATATAACATTCCATTGCTGCAGAGCAGGAAATACAGGATTATGCCGCCTGAAATGCAGGTGTTTGCAATCAGGTTGGTGATGACGAGAGTTTCGTTGATGGTGCGGTCCTTGAACACGTCGTTGTGCATGTTGAGCGAGAAAAGGTTTCGGATAATGGTGGAGAGGTATTGGAAACCGCGACGGAAACTGAAAGCGACGAGAAGGAAAGCGATTGAGAGCAACATCGAAGTGCCGCTGGAAAAGAACGTTGAGAATTCGGGTTCAACGGCGTTGAGCGGCTTGTGATGCTCGATAACCGGAATATTAGCAACTTCGATGAGATGAGAGTGTCCACAAACCGAATCGGGGACAATCCCGTCGGGGTATATGGCCGAGAACACTGAGTCGGCAGCGGTTGAATCGGGATGCAATATGAAGTTGTTGTGAGGCATAATCAGTATTTGTCGGCGATATGACGTGATTCGGTTGGATTATACGATACAAGGAAGTCGATAGCCTCGTCGGCTGAGGAAGCCACGTGCCAAAGCCTGCGGTTGTCCGGTGCCATCAGGTGATTGTCGATGGCAGTGTCGAGCATGCCGATGAGCGGGGCGAAGTAGTTGTCGACGTTAAGGAGTACAATCGGATGGCAGGTTATTGACAGCTGGCGCCATGTTATTGCTTCGAGGAGTTCCTCGAGGGTCCCTACTCCACCTGGCATTGCCACGATGGCGTGTGCCAGTTGTGCCATTTTCAGTTTTCGGGAGTGCATGTCGGGGGTAACGATGGTTTCGGAAAGAGCCGGATAAGCCCAACCTTTGTCGACCATGAACTGAGGTATAACTCCCACCACCCTACCTCCGGCCTCGAGTGCGCCATCCGATGCAGCCCGCATGATGCCGGCCCGTCCGGCACCGCACACAATTGCAGCACCGTGCTTTGCCGCCAACTGTCCGAACCGGAATGCCACGTTGCAGAAATGTTCGGGAGTGGCAGGGCTTGATGCCCCGAAAATGCATATGTTTTTGCCGTTTAAATCCATTTGTTTTCCTTATACCAGTCGATAGCGTCCGACACACCCTGTGCGAGAGAGTGCTTGGGGCAGAAGCCGAAATCGTTGATGGCGTCGGAGACGTCGCAACACCAGTTACGTTGCCGCATAATCTTGAATTTGTCGCGGTTTAGAGTGCTGGGTTTTAGGGTGATTGTCCCCCACAGCTCAGCAATGAACGAAACGACGTAGAGCATCCATATTGGCACTTTTATTGGGATTACGAATCGCTTATGCAGCTTTTCGGCCACAATTTTGCGGAATTCGTCCTGTGAGTAGGCACGAGGCTCGGCGATGATGTAGGTTTTGCGAGCAGCGTTGCTTTCAAGTGCATCGAAAATGGCGTCGGCAAGGTCGGTAACGTAGATGAAGGTGAGCATTTGCCGACGGAATCCTACGCTGAAGTCGAATCCGCGCTTAATGCTCTTCATCATCATGAAGTAGTCCTTTTCGTGCGGGCCGTAAACGCCGGTGGGTCGGAAAATAATGTATGGGAAGCCCGGACGGGTAGACAGATAAGTTTCGGCCTTCATTTTCGAGAGACCGTATCGGGTGTTTGGGTGCGGGATGTCGCGAGCAGACATCGGGGTGTATGATTCTTCGTCGCCCGGACCGACGGCGCTGAGGCTGCTCATGAGCAGGAATCGCTCGGGGACAGCATCGAGGACGGTCAGAGTGTCGACCAGCAACTTCATGTAACCGTAGTTTATTGAGTTGAAGTCGTTGAAGTTGTTGCATTTGGTGGCGCCGAGGTTGTGGACCACGAAGTCCCATTTGCCGTTTGCGGCGATGGCTTCGGCCATCTGAGAGCGGAAAATGGCGGGATCGCTGAAATCGAGTTCAATGAAATTAATACGTTCGTCGGTGAGATACTTCCGCGACGTTGATTTTCTGACGGCAGCCCAGGTTTCGTAGCCACGGTTAAGTGCTCCGGCGACAATAAAGCCTCCGATGAAACCTCCCGCACCAGTGATGAGAACACGCTTTGCCATAATGTGATGAAAAATTAGGGAAACAGTTTAGCTCAGGCCAACGACGTTGCCGTCGATGATATCGATTTTGCAAGCCTGAGGCACTTTCGGCAGGCCCGGCATGCGCATGATGTCGCCCATGATAACCACAATCATCTCGGCCCCGTTGTTTATTATAATGTCGCGGACATTGAGCTCGAAGTCGGTGGCTACTCCGATGGCTTTCGGGTCGGACGAGAATGAGTATTGAGTCTTGGCAATGCAGATTGGGTAGTGGGCTATGCCGAGGCTTTCGATTTGCTTGAGCTTGTTTTTTGCGAGGATAGAGAACACCACCGATGATGCGCCGTAGATTTTTCGAGCCACGTTGTCGATTTTCTGCTTCACAGGAGTGTTGTTGTCGTAAAGGAGCTGGAGAGGCTTCGACGGATTGTTCTCCACGGTGTCGACAAGAAGTCGTGCAAGCTCTTCGCCACCGGCCCCACCTTTGGCAAACACGTGGTTTTCGGCAAATCCAACGCCCTTTTGGCGGCAGTGCTCGGCCACCATTGCAATTTCCTCGTCGGCGTCTGAGTCGAAACGGTTGAAAGTGACGATGACGCTTTGTCCGAAGAGTTGCATGTTTTCGATGTGCTTGTCGAGGTTGCAGAGGCCTTTACGGAGCCCATCGATGTTGGGTTCTTTGATTTTGTCCTCAGGGACGCCTCCGTGAAGCTTGAGGCTTTGTGCAGTGGCCACGATGATAGTTGCTTTAGGAGAGAGTCCTGATTTCCGGCATTTGATGTCGAAGAACTTTTCGGCTCCGAGGTCGGCACCGAATCCGGCTTCGGTAACCACGTAGTCGGCATACGACATGGCCATTCGAGTGGCGATGATTGAGTTGCAACCGTGGGCTATGTTGGCAAACGGACCGCCGTGCACCATAGCCGGGGTGTTTTCGGTAGTCTGCACGAGGTTGGGCATCAGGGCATCCTTTAGGAGCAGGACGATGGCGCCGGTAACGCCGAGGTCGTCGACGGTGAACGGCTGGTCGTCGAAAGTGTATCCGAGAAGTATTTTGCCGATGCGTCGACGTAGGTCGTCGATACCGGTGGCCAGACACATGATAGCCATGATTTCGGAGGCCGGGGTGATGTCGAAACCGCTTTCGGCAGGAACGCCGTTAATGCGGCTGCCTATACCGGTTACTATGTTTCGGAGGTTTCGGTCGTTGATGTCGAGCACACGTTTCCATTTCACCTCCTTCAGTCCGATTCCTTTGGTGCGGTTTTGATAGATATAGTTGTCGAGCAGCGCAGTAATCATGTTGTGGGCTGTTGTGATAGCATGGAAGTCGCCGGTGAAGTGAAGGTTGATGTTCTCCATGGGGAGTACCTGTGAGTAGCCACCACCAGCGGCTCCACCTTTCATTCCGAAGCAAGGGCCAAGCGAAGGTTCTCGCAAAGCAACGATGCACTTTTTGCCAATACGGTTCAGTGCGAGCGACAGCCCGATTGACACTGTGGTTTTTCCCACACCGGCCTTGTTAGGAGTGATGGCAGTGACGAGAATCAGGTTGCTGTTTGCAGCGCGGTCGAGGTTGATGCAATCGAGAGGCACCTTAGCCATGAAGTGGCCGTAGCTGAGGATTTCGTCGGCCGGGATTCTGGCTTTATCGGCAATAGCGGAAATGTTGTCGAGTTTGGTTTCGCGGGCTATTTCAATATCAGTTTTCATAAAAGGAAAGGGAGATAATAACTGAGAGTGCAAAGGTATTAAAATAATCTCAAAAGCGGAAACGCACCGTTATCCTTGGCGGTGTTTGGGCGGCGATGGCCCAGAATAGTGATTAAATATGGAGTTGGGAGTTCCGGCTATTCGAATTTCCAGGTGATTGTGCCCACTTGGTCGGTGGTGAGGTTTGGCGCAACGCTGAAACGGGACTGCCGCGATGCGTTTTCGCAACTGCGGCGTACGTCGGTGCTTGCCGCGGCGCTTCCTGAGCCGGAGACGTAGCTGGCCGAAATCACGTAGCCTTTTGGATTTACGCGTACTTCGATAACTACAGTTCCGTCGACACGGCTCATAGGCTTTCCCCACGATTCGAGGTTGCGTCCGGTGAGGGTGTGTCCCGGGGAGCCTTTGGTGACACCCACGGTAGAGTTTCCGTTGGTTTGGCCGATGGTTTCCGAGGAGCCGTTTTTGCTGAACGATACGCGTCGGCTGATTTGCTTGGCTTTTTCCTGTTCCTGCTTGCGGCGTTCAATTTCAGCGAGTTCCTCTTTTGAAGGACCTGTTTTCTTTTCTTCGATTTTTTTTGTTGTCATTGGCGAAGGTTCCTCGGTGCTTATAAGTTGAGAAGCGTCGGCCTGTTCTCCGGCGTCGATGATGTCGTCGGCGGGGTCGACGGTTTCCTTAGCCCTGGTGTTTGCCGGAGCGATGTCGCCGAGGACTACGAATTCGCCGCCGAAAAGGATTTCGCTTTGCGGGGGCATGTCCTTAGGAGGCCATTGGTAGCTGAGTGAGGCAAAAAGCAGCATGATAATAACCATCAGAGCGAACAAAGCGGTGGCAATGAGGGCAATGATCTGGTTACGGTCGGGATTATTCGGATATGAAGAGCTGTTGAGTGCCATATTGAGGTTAATGCTTGTTAGAAGGTTTTGTGGCGAGCACCATCTTGAGGCTTGCGCGAGCACCTTTGTCGAGCACTTCGACGATTTTGCCGTAGGGCACTTTCTCGTCGGCATAAAGGGCGATGAACTGGTCGGGCGACTGTTGCTGGGCAATCTGGAGGAATCCGATAAGGTCGGCTTCGGCAATGCGTTCGGGTTCGGCGTCGCCTTGCGCAGCATACATGTTGAGTTCTTTGTCGATATACACTCTGGTGCCGGGCTTGAGGGCAGTCTGCTGGCTGCTTTGCGGCAGGTTAACCTCGAGCGCGTTAGGGAAAACGAAAGTTGAGGTAACCATGAAGAAGATAAGCAGCAGGAAAATGACGTCGCTCATCGAAGCCATGCTGAAGAGGGTCATCATGTTATGTTGACGTTTCAGAGCCATTTTGTGGAATCAGTTAACGGGTTCGTTGAGGAGGTCCATGAATTCCATGGTCTTGGCTTCGAGCTGAGTCATGACGTTGTTGACTCGGGAAACGAGGAAGTTGTAGGCGAACAGGGCGATGATGCCCACAACGAGTCCGGCAACGGTGGTTACGAGAGCTTCGTAGATGCCGTTTGCGAGGATGCTGATGTTGGCTCCTCCGCCGGCGCTTGCCAGGGCGAAGAAAGCTTCGACCATACCGGTTACCGTTCCGAGGAATCCGAGCATTGGGGCCCCTGATGCGGCAGTTGCGAGCCAGGGGAATCCTTTTTCGAGGCGTGCAATCTCAAGGTTTCCCACGTTTTCGATGGCGGCTTGGACGTCGGTAGTTGGCCGGCCGATGCGTGATATGCCTTTTTCGATTAGCCTTGCATAGGGGGTGCCGGTTCGTCGGCAAAGGTTACGGGCGCTGTCAATCTCGCCTTCGTGGATGTAGTCGCGGATACGCTTCATGAAGGTGTCGTCCTCTTTAGCGGCGGCCTTGATTGCGAGGTATCGCTCGACGAGGACGTAAATGCTGAGCAGGGCGAGCACTGCGAGGGGAATCATGATGAATCCTCCCTTAAGGCACAGGCTCCACACCGAGAGTTCGTTGGTGGTTTGCTCAATCGGCTGACCGGAAGCGGCTACAACGTTGTTGGCGGCGGCAATGGTGTCGGAAGCGGCTTGAGCGGCTTGGGTGAGAACTGTGTTGAGGATAGCGAGCGATGTCATATCTGTATGTTGTTATGTTCTACGTAGTTGTTGTGTTTGCCGAGCGCTTTCTGGTAGGCTTTGATGGTGTTTTCGATGCCCAGATAAAGTGCGTCGGAGATGAGGCAATGGCCGATGGAAACTTCCTGGAGGTAAGGTATGTGAGAGGCGAAGAATTCCAGGTTCAGGAGGCTGAGGTCGTGTCCGGCATTCACACCGAGGCCGCAGTTGTGAGCGGTGCGAGAAGCTTCGATGTAAGGGGCGATTGCTTTTTCCGGGTTGTTAGGGAATTCGACAGCGAACGGTTCGGTGTAAAGTTCAATACGGTCGGCACCGGTAGCGGCAGCTGCTTTGATGTTGTCGAGGTCGGTGTCGACGAAAATGCTGGAACGGATTCCGGCCTCTCTGAGGCTGTCGACGACGGTGGTTAGGAATTCTTCGTTTCCGGCGATGGTCCAGCCGCTGTTCGAGGTTATCTGAGCCGGGGTGTCGGGGACGAGTGTCACCTGTTCGGGCTTTACCATCAGCACGAGGTTCATGAAGTCGTCGGATGGATATCCTTCGATGTTGAATTCGGTTTTGACGAGAGGGCGGAGCGAGAATACGTCGGATCGACGGATGTGCCGTTCGTCGGGCCGCGGGTGAACAGTGATTCCGTTTGCGCCGAACAGTTCGCAGTCGGTGGCAAATTTCTGGACGTCGGGTACATTGCCACCGCGTGCATTCCGCAGAGTGGCCACTTTATTGATGTTTACGCTTAAGTTTATCATCTTCGTAGTGAAAAATACTCTATCAAATAGTTGTTTCTCTAAAATAGTTGACAATAGAGGGCTGGCAAAGGTTTAACGGCGATGAAGCGAAAAAACGCTTGACGATAGGCGAAAAACTGATGCAAAAGGCTTGAAACGGCGCGTCAAAGAATTATCTTTGCAGCGTGAGACCGGCGTTTGGCATGATTTCGGCCGAGCCGCGACCGTGTGGCCGCCTCTCATATCTATAAATATGTTACAAAGTAAATACTATTTTGTGGCATTGTGTCAAAAAAATGCATATAATTTTTTTGTGAGATGAAGATACTTGTTTTTGGCAGTGAATACCAGGGCCGATACCTTGACGAGCTGAAGAGAGTGATGATCTGTCTGTCGGGCAGCGGTGCTGATGTGGTGGTTGACAGCGAATTCCACCGTTATCTGCGCGAGCTTCACGTGGTTCCTGAGGGCTTTGGGGTAGCGGATATCGACGGTGGGGCATTGGAAGCCGATGTGGCTCTGAGCTTTGGCGGCGATGGTACGTTTCTGCGCACGGCGCGTAAGGTGGCGTTGTGTGGAGTGCCGATAATGGGTATCAACACCGGGAGCCTCGGGTATCTGGCCGATGTGTCGATAGACGATGCTGAGAGAGCTATCGGGAAGTGTCTGGCAGGCGAATGCTGTATCGACAGCCGTACGATGTTGCATGTGAGCACGTCGGATGCCGAGATAGATTTTCCGTATGCGCTCAACGAGGTTGCCATACAGAAGTCGCTGACGGCGCAGATGCTGAAGATGCGCACCACGCTAAATGGGGTGTATCTGACGACGTATATGGGCGATGGCCTTCTGGTGTCGACACCAACGGGGAGCACGGCTTATAATCTGTCGGTGGGTGGTCCTATCATTGAGCCGTCGTCGCATTCGTTTGCGGTGGCTCCGATAGCGGCACATTCGCTGACGATGCGTCCGATAGTTCTCAACGACGATTGCCGTATCGACATCACTACGCTGTCGAGGTGCGACACTTATTGTGTGAGTCTCGACGGTAACAACTATGCGTTGCCGAGCGGGTCGACCATCAGCCTTTGCCGTGCGCCGCATGAGGTGAAGGTGGTAAAGGTCAATGGCCATAACTTTGCCTCGACGCTGCGGAGCAAGCTGATGTGGGGAGTAGATGCCCGCTGATGCTGGCCGGCAATGGATAAATTTGCGAGTGACGAGGATTTTTAGTACTTTTGAACTATCAATTTACACAACATAGATGGGAGATTACATAGTATCGGCGCGGAAGTACCGTCCATCGACGTTCGGCACGGTTGTGGGTCAGCAGGCGCTGGCGCATACGCTTAAGTCGGCTATCAGCAGTGGCCGATTGGCGCATGCCTACCTGTTCTGCGGGCCACGCGGTGTGGGCAAGACGTCGTGTGCGCGTATTTTTGCCAAGACAATCAATTGCAGCCATCTGACAGCCGATGGCGAGGCCTGCGGCGAGTGTGAGTCGTGCCGTGCATTTGAGCAGCAGCGGTCGTATAATGTAGTTGAGCTGGATGCTGCATCGAACAATTCGGTTGACGATATGCGTAACCTGATTGACCAGGTCAGGATTCCGCCACAGATAGGCAAGTATAAGGTGTATATCATCGATGAGGTCCACATGCTGTCGCAGAGTGCGTTCAATGCATTTCTGAAGACGCTTGAGGAGCCGCCGGCACATGCTATATTCGTGCTGGCCACCACCGAGAAGCACAAGATATTGCCCACCATTCTGTCGCGCTGCCAGATATACGATTTTTCGCGCATCACGGTTCCCGACATTGTGGAGCAGCTGAAGCGCATTGCCGCCAACGAGGGCATTACGGCCGAGGCCGAGGCGCTGAACATCATAGCGCAGAAGGCCGACGGGGCCATGCGCGATGCGTTGTCGATTTTCGACCAGGTGGCGGCTTCGTCGATGGGCAACATCACTTATCGCAGCACTATCGCTAACCTGAATGTGCTCGACTATGAGTATTATTTCCGGCTCACCGATGCCATTGTGGGAGGTGATGTTAGCTCGGCGTTGCTCACCTATCACGAGATACGTGAGCATGGCTTCGACTCGCAGTTCTTCATCAATGGGCTTGCCGACCATTTCAGGAACCTGCTTGTGGCGCTGAATCCGGCCACATTGCCGTTGCTTGAGGTGGCGAGCGAGGTGGTGACGCGCTACCAGGGGCAGGCGGCCACCACTCCGGTGCGTTTCCTGTATGCGGCTATGGACCTTTGCAACCAGTGCGACCTTAACTACCGTACGGCGAGCAACAAGCAGTTTCTGGTGGAGTTGACACTGATAAAGCTGTGTCAGCTGCTGAGCACCCCTACCCCGCCGCCTACCACGGGGGGTGGGCTGAAGAAGGTGTCGGCGACATCGCAGCCGGCATCGGCACCGGCGCCGGCAGCCACTGCTGCACCGGCACCTACAGCCACAGCATCGGCGGCTACGCCCCAGCGTAGGCCGTCGATGCCGTCGGCCACTGCGGCAGTGGGAGGCATACCGGTGATATCGATACGCGACATCAACAAGCCGTTGGCCGAGGTGCAGTCCCGTGCGGTAAAGCCGACGGAGAGCCGTAGCATGCCGTTCACGGCCGAGCAGGTGCGTACGGCGTGGGTGGAATATATCAACGAGCATCCCAACGAGGTGTTCCTTATTAATTCGATGCGCTCATCGCTACCGGTGATTGAGGGCACAAATCTGTCGGTTCCGGTTGACAACATAGCGCAGCAAGAGTCGATAGGGTCGCACATGGACGAGCTTCTTGGCTTTTTCCGCGACCGTCTTCAGAACGATATGATAACCATAGGCACACACATGCGCGAGCATGCCAAGCGTCAGCGATTGCTCTCGCCTGAGGAGATAGTGGCCGAGATGATGGTGGAGCACGATTCGGTGCGCGAGCTTGTTAACCGCTTCAAGCTTGGCATAGCCTGAGAGACACACATTTAAGATAGGGCGCTTGCCCCGGCCGGGAACGCACACTCCCTTTCCACGTATGTGATTTGAACAAATTACCCGAATTGTCGGTTATATTGCCGTATTTTGCCATGCATGATGGGATGAAATGTTGTAAAAATTTAAAAGTGGGCGAAAATACGGAAATTTTTCAGTAATTATGTTTCACTATCAAATATTTTGATTATTTTTGCACTCGAAATACAAGGCGAAGACAGAAACGTCAGAATACAATAAAGTTTAGATATTCCAAATAACTATAAATAAACAATAACATGGCAAAGATTGATTTATCACAGTATGGCATTACTGGCGCAACAGTAATAGCACACAATCCATCTTACGAGAAACTGTATGAGGAGGAGACCAAAGCCGGTCTCGAAGGCTTTGAGGTTGGTCAGAACACCGAGCTCAATGCAGTAAACGTAATGACAGGTATCTTCACCGGACGTTCTCCAAAAGACAAATATATCGTTGACGATGCCAACTCACATAACACAGTATGGTGGACAACTCCTGAATACAAGAACGATAACCACCCCATGAGCGAAGCTGTATGGGCACAGGTAAAGGAAATTGCCAAGAAGGAGCTTTCGAACAAGAACCTTTACGTGGTTGACTGCTTCTGCGGTGCCAACAAGGACACTCGCATGGCTGTACGCTTCATTGTTGAGGTGGCATGGCAGGCTCACTTCGTAACCAACATGTTTATCCGCCCGACAGCCGAAGAGCTTGAATCGTTCACACCTGATTTCGTTGTATACAACGCATCGAAGGCCAAGGTTGAGAACTATCAGGAACTCGGCCTGAACTCGGAGACTTGCGTAGCCTTCAACACTACCAGCCGCGAACAGGTGATCATCAACACATGGTACGGCGGTGAAATGAAGAAAGGTATGTTCTCAATGATGAACTACTATCTGCCATTGAAGGGTATCGCCTCGATGCACTGCTCGGCCAACTGCGACATGAACGGCGAGAACACTGCTATCTTCTTTGGCTTGTCAGGTACAGGCAAGACCACTCTGTCGACCGACCCGAAGCGTCGCCTTATCGGTGACGACGAGCACGGCTGGGACGACAACGGCGTGTTTAACTTCGAGGGCGGCTGCTACGCCAAGGTTATCAACCTCGACAAGGAGAGCGAACCCGACATCTACAACGCCATCAAGCGCGATGCACTCCTTGAGAACGTAACAGTTGACGCCAACGGCAAGATTGACTTTGCCGACAAGAGCGTGACCGAGAATACTCGTGTATCGTATCCTATCAACCACATCAACAACATCCAGCCAGGTTCGTCGGCTCCGGCTGCCAAGCAGGTGATATTCCTGTCGGCTGATGCTTTCGGTGTGCTTCCTCCAGTGTCTATCCTAACTCCTGAGCAGACCAAGTACTACTTCCTCTCAGGCTTCACTGCTAAGCTCGCCGGTACAGAGCGTGGCATCACTGAGCCAACTCCTACCTTCTCGGCTTGCTTCGGCCAGGCATTCCTTGAGCTCCACCCAACAAAGTATGCCGAAGAGCTCGTAAAGAAGATGGAAGCCAACAACGCCAAGGCTTATCTGGTTAACACAGGCTGGAACGGTACAGGCAAGCGTATCTCAATCAAGGATACACGCGGTATCATCGACGCTATCCTCAGCGGCGACATCGACAAGGCTCCTACAAAGGAAATCCCGATGTTCAACTTCACTGTTCCTACCGAACTTCCCGGTGTTGACCCACACATCCTCGACCCACGCGACACTTACGATTGCGCTTGCAAGTGGGAAGAGAAGGCAAAAGACCTTGCTGCCCGCTTCATCAAGAACTTTGCCAAGTATGAAGGCAACGAAGCTGGCAAGGCTCTCGTAGCTGCCGGTCCTAAGTTGTAATTCCATAGTAGGTAACAACCCATAATCAGAGTGCCTGCCGCCAAATGTGCGGTGGGCACTTTTTTTCGTGGCTATCGACCGGAGCCCGACGATGTTCCACTTGTTCCACCCCTGGAACAGTGGAACAAAATGGAACAAGGGTGGGCGGAAGTGAGGCATCAGTGAGCCGCCGGAGTGTAAAAATTCGGTAAAAGAATTGAAATATTGCGCAATTTCGAAAAAGATTGTATATATTTGAAATTATTTCGCTAAGTGTCGCCCTGCAGAAGGGCTTCGGCGAGGTGGATGGCAGCAATTATCCGTTGCAGCCGCACTGATGTGCACCGAGCTTGGGCTGATGCGAGGCTAACGATTCACTTAACCTGTAAATCGTGACATATGGAGAGACGTTGATAATTTGTAAAATTAAATAAATAAACAAAGTAAGCAAACGTATGAAAATCAGACTGTTAATGCTATTTGCCCTGATATCGGCGGCAACGCTATGCTTGTCGGCACAGCAGAGCGGCTTCAAGGGCACTGTAGTGGATGCAGAAACCGGCCGACCGGTAGCCGGGGCAAGTGTGATTGTCGAAGGGCAGAACATACTTGTCACCACCGGGCCCAACGGCGATTTCCGCATCTCGAATGCGCAGCCGGGCCAATGCAACATTGTGGTTGTGGCGTATGGCTACAACGACCTTGTCACTGAGGCAACGGCTTTCAGTAACGCAGTTGACGACATCGGAGCACTGAAGCTCAAGGCCGACGTGTTTGCGGTGAGCGACAACTCGGAGAGCGATGTGCTGGTGAGCGAGTCGATGCTTGAAGACGAGGAAGGCAACAGCCAGGCTGTTGGCGCCTTGACCGGTGCATCCGACAACGTGTACTACCAGACATCGAACTATGAGTTCAATGTGATGCGATTCCGTTTCCGCGGCTACGACCAGAAGTACAGCACCACCTACATCAACGGTGTGGGCTTCAACGAGCCTATCCGCGGCCGTTTCAACTATTCGATGCTGGGCGGCATGAACAATGCGTTCCGTTCGCGTAGCACATCGGTGGGTATAGCTCCGTCGATGTACGGCTTTGGCGGCATTGGCGGCACCACCAACATCTCAACCTTCGTTGAGGATTATGCCCCGGGATTGCGCGCCAGTGTGGCATACACCAACTCGAACTACTACGTGCGCGGCATGGCCACCTACACCACCGGCTTCAACAAGAATGGCTGGGCGGCAACCATCTCGGCTATCGGCCGCTACAGCGACGAGGGTATATACCCCGGCACGTTCTACCACTCCGGCGGTTATTTCCTTTCGGTAGAGAAGAAGTTCGGCGACAAGCATTCGCTGCATCTAACCTCATTCGGCGCCCCGACACAGCGCGCTTCGAACACCGCCATATACGAGGAGACCGCCATTCTGGCCGACGACTACCGATATAACCCCAACTGGGGCTGGCAGGACGGCAAGAAGCGCAATGCCCGAGTGGTGGAATCGTTCGACCCCACTGCAATCATCAACTGGCTGTGGCGCCCCAATTCGGGCACTCAGCTCAACACCGGTTTCGGATTCCGTGCCTCGAACTACTCGTCGTCGGCACTCAACTGGTATCGTGCTGCCGACCCGCGCCCCGACTATTACCGCTATCTCCCGTCGTACTACGACGAAGGCTCTGCCACCCGCGACCTTTATACCACTCTGTGGCAAACCGACGAGAGCATGCGCCAAATCGACTGGCAATCAATCTACAACGCCAACCATTTCAACAACATGGAGAACGCTGCCGGCGGCGTGCAGCGTGGCTCGACTTACATTCTCGAGAAACGCCACAGCAACCAGCTGAACTATCAGCTTAACTCCACCCTGCTGCACCGAATCAACGACCACATAACCCTGAATGCCGGCATCGGTGCAAACCATACAAAGGGAACATACTACAAGACCGTCAAGGACCTGCTCGGAGGCGAATACTGGCTCGATATCGACCAATTTTCCGAACGCGACTTCCCTAACCAGCCCGACATGCTGCAGAACGACCTCAACAACCCCGACCGCAAGGTGGTGAAGGGCGACAAGTTCGGTTATCACTACGACATCAACGTATACACCGCCAACGCATGGCTGCAGAACCTGATTACCCTGCCCCATTGGGACATCAACTACGGCATCAACGTGTCGTACACCTCGTTTCAGCGCGAAGGCCGCATGCGAAACGGCCGCGCTCCCGAAAATTCTTACGGTGTGGGCAAGCGCCACGAATTTGACAACGCCGGTTTCAAGTTCGGAGCCACCTACAAGCTCGACGGCCGCAACAACTTCGTTGTCAACGCTCTCTATCAGACCAACGCACCGCTTGCCGACCAGGCCTACATATCGCCGCGTATCAAGGACGACGTAATCACCGACCTGCAGAGCGAACGAGTGCTCTCGGGCGACATCTCATACGTGTTTAACTACCGCCGATTCAAGGGCGTCGTTACCGGCTTCTACACCGACTCGCGCAACGGCATCGAGCGATTCTCGTTCTACGACGACCAGCGCTCTACATTCATGAACTACGCCATGACCAACGTGCACCGTGTGTATAAAGGTGTTGAATTCGGCGTAGCATTCAAGGCCACCCCGAGCGTCACCGTCACCGCAGCCGGTACTTATGCCCGCTACCAGTACAAGGACCGCCCAACAGGCACCAGAAGCTACGAGAACGGCACAGAACCCGACGAAACCCAGACAGTGTATCTCAACAACTACTACGTGGGCTCAACCCCTCAGCAGGCCTACAACATCGGCATCGACTGGGCTGCCCCCGGAATGTGGTTCTTCAACATCAACGGCTCGTGGATGGGCGACAGCTATGTCGACATCTCTCCCGTGCGACACGAGGCAATGCCCGATTTGTGGACTATCTGCTCCGACGAAGCCGAAGTGAAACGCCTCACCGAGGAAATCACCGCCCAGGAGAAGCTCCGCGATGCTTTCGTGCTCAATGCAAGCATCGGCAAGCTAATCTACCTTAACCGTACGGCCTCACTCAACATCAACGTGAATGTGGAGAACATGCTCAACAACCGCAAAATCATGACCGGCGGTTATCAGCAAGGCCGTTTCGACTACAGCAACTACAACATTGCCAAATTCCCTAACAAATATTACTACGCCCAAGGCATCAGAGTATTCGTGAACGTAGGCGTAAAATTCTAACCATCAACAACAAATTATCATATCGATATGAAATCTTTTAGAATATATCTTTCAGGTCTTTTGACGATATTGGCGATGGCAATCACCGGCTGCTCCGACGATTTCGACACGCCTCCCGTCTATACTCCAACTGCCGACTTCAACGAGCAGTATCTGATGTCGATTGCCGACTTCAAGGCTAAATACTGGCAGGACGGAAACTCATTTATCGACACCATCCGTGCTACTGCCGAAATGCCACACCTTTATGTCAAAGGTCGCGTGGTTAGCTCCGACGAGGCCGGTAACATCTACAAAAGCCTTGTCATTCAGGACGAAACAGCCGCTCTGGCCATGTCAATCAACCAGAACAACATGTATA
>JBJEKE010000335.1:0-7956 GCA_051878475.1 Muribaculaceae bacterium
TACTACTTCGAGAGGATTTGGGGTTGTGGTGAAATAATCTGAACTGAACTGTGCCAGTTTCTTGCTACAGCCTGTGAGCATCAGCACTGCGGCTAAAGCAGATGGTAATAATAATTTTTTCATATGATGATAAATTAATAAAAATGATTTTTCGAGTTGGTATAGCTTTTTTGTTGGCCGATTTGGTTATTGTTTACCGAATGCATGGGTTGGTGTAAAATAGGGCTTTGCTGGAGGCGCTGCCGGCGCTGTTCCATAGGCTTTTCACCGCCTTTGCATATCTTTATGCAAAGATACTTAATAATAGCAATTGTTAAAACAAAATAGTGCGATAAAAGTGTTAATTTTTTTAGAGTTTCTGCACTTTATTGCACTCTGTGCAAAAAGAAAAGGAGAAGCCGCCATATTTTGTGCGGCATCTCCTTTTGCTGATGCGTTGACAACGCCGTTGTTGCGACGTTATGATTTCGGATAATTGCTTGGCAATCCGAGAGGTCGGTTTAGTTTTCGGCAGCTGCCTCAACGGGAGCCACGTTGATGTAAGCACGACCGTTCTTGCCTGTAGTGAACACTACGGTGCCGTCGATGAGTGCATACAATGTGTGGTCCTTACCGATACCTACATTCTTGCCTGGATGGTGAACTGTACCGCGCTGACGCTTGATGATGTTGCCAGCCTTGGCGAACTGTCCGCCGAAGATTTTAACGCCTAATCGTTTGCTTTCTGATTCACGGCCGTTCTTAGAACTACCTACACCTTTTTTATGTGCCATTTCTAATAAACTTTTAGGGGTTATGCAATTACGTCTTTAATCACTACCTGGGTGAAATACTGGCGATGGCCGTTCAGGCGGCGATAGCCTTTTCTTCTCTTCTTCTTGAAGACGAGCACTGTTTCACCTTTTACGAGGGGACGTTTTACCTCGCATACTACTTTTGCACCTTCAACGGTAGGTGCGCCAACTTTGATGGCACCGTCGGCATCTACGAGAAGCACTTTGTCGAAGTCTACTGAATCACCTTCTTTTACTTCTTCGCCGAGATAGTGAACATACAGATATTTGCCTGCTTCGGCCTTGAATTGCTGTCCCTGAATTTCTACGATAGCGTACATTGTTTTGTTGCTAATTTATGGTTAACCCGTGCGGCGGCGTGGCTCCTGGCCTCGCTCTTCTGTGAGCCTATTCGGAATGCGAATGCAAAGTTACTGCTTTATTTCATATCCACCAACACTATTCCCCAATTTTTTTCATCAACCTGCGCCGATGTGCTATTTTCGGCGGCCGTAGGCTATGATGTAGGGGGTGGCTACAAACAGGGCGCCGCCTATTATGTTGCCTATGGTGGCGGGTATCAGGTTGGCTGTCAGCATCTGTCCGATGCCCACATCGGCGCCGTTGAGCATGCCCATCGGTATGAAGAACATGTTGGCGATGCTGTGCTCGAAGCCTATTGCCACAAAGCACATCACCGGAAACCACAGCGCCATTATCTTGCCGGCGCCGTCGCTTACACTGCTGCCTGCCCACACGGCAAGGCACACCAGCCAGTTGGCTCCGATGCCTTTCACCAGCACAGTGAGCCACGGCATACTCACCTTGGTCTGTGCTATGCCTATGGTGGCGCTCTTCCATGGTTCGGCGGTGGCGGCGCCGGTGAGATATGCCATCAGATAGGTGAACAGCAGTGCTCCGGCAAAGTTGCTCAGCCACACCACGGTCCAGTTCTTGGCCACATAAACCCAAGGGTAGCGTCGGTTGACAGCGCCGGGAATCAGGGTGGCGTTGTTGCCGGTGAACAGTTCGGCGCCCACTATCACCACCAGAATGAGTCCAATGGGGAAGCAACAGCCCGAAAGCAGGCGTTGCAGCCCGGGGTTGTCGGCAGTGATCGACGGAAAGCCGAATCCTACGATTACCGACAGCAGGCCTCCCATGGCAATATATGCGCCGGCGAGCGCCCCGAGCAGTGCGGTGCGGCCCAGTGGTGTCTGCGATTTGCCTGTGGCGGTGTTTTGTATGAGCTCAATTGTTTCCTTGGGTGAATTTACTCCCATAGCACAGTGGTTTGGCGGTTATGAAAAAATATTGAACCGATGCGTGCGGCATCGGCTTTTGGTAGTGTCAGATGCGCTCAATCAGTACGGTTGCATATGCGGCAATGCCTTCGCCGCGTCCGGTGTAGCCCAGCCGTTCGGTAGTGGTGGCCTTTATCGATATGTCGTCGGTGGCAACTCCGGTGCATTGTGCCAGCTGAACTTGCATGGCGGGTATGTGCGGATTCATTTTCGGGCGTTCGGCGCAGATGGTTATGTCGGCGTTCACCAGGGTGTAGCCTTTCTCGTGGATGAGACGGTTCACCTCGACCAGCAGCTTGCGGCTGTCGATGCCCTTGAATCGTGGGTCGGTGTCGGGAAAGTGATGGCCTATATCGCGCAAGGCTGCAGCACCCAGCATGGCATCGCACAGTGCGTGGATGGCCACATCGGCATCCGAATGGCCCAGCAAACCGAGCTCGTAGGGTATTTTAACCCCACCAATCCACAGTTCACGGCCTTCTACAAGGCGATGAACGTCAAATCCCATTCCTACACGAATCGATGCACTCATATGGCAATATCAATGGCGATTAGCGGCGACGGCCGAAAAGGTCGCGGATGCCGTCCATGTCGAACGACAGGGTGAAACGTAATGTCTGGTCGAGTGGGCTGCTCTGTGCGGTGGCAATCATGTAGGCTGCATCGAGGCGTATCACGTTGAGCGAGAATCCGGCGCCGAAACCGAAATATTGGCGATTGCCTTTATAGGCACTTTCGTGGAAATATCCGGCGCGAAGGAAAAATTGCTGATTGTAGCTGTATTCGGCACCTATCGAGTAGTTGATTTCCTTGATTTCCTCCGAGAAGCCGCCGGGTGCGTCGGAGAACGATTTGAAGATACCGGTTATCGGCGACATGTCCTTCCATTCCTGAAGGGCATCTTCGTAGGCTTCCTGTCCTTCGGCATCGTCGGTGAAGTCGGAGGTGCGGGGCTTGGCGGGAACCAGCAGCTTGTTGAAGTCGACGGCAAGCGACAGGTTGTGGTAGTCGGCGAGCGGGAAGGTGAACGAGGTTCCCAGACGCAGGTTTGTGGGGAGGAACGCAGGCTCGTTACCGCCGTCGTACGACACTTTCGAACCGATGTTCGAGATGTTGAAGCCCCACGACCATTGGCACTCGTTTCGGCCAATCATCGGGTAGGTGGTGTAGTAGCCCGAGATGTCGGCGGCAAAAGCCGATGCTCCGCCTCCAAGGTCCTCGGTGTCGGAGAATCCGAGGTTCGAGTAGATGTAGCGCAATGCCACGCCCATCGAGAACTTGGTGGAGAGCTTGCGCGAATAACCGAGGTCGAAAGCCATTTCGTAGGGGCTTATCGACGATATGGTGGAGCCTTGATAGTCGGTGAGGTTTACTTCGCCCAGCGAGAAGTAGCGTAGCGAGGCGCTGATGGCTTGGTTGTCACCTGAGCCTATCTTCCAGTAGCCGCTCAGGTTGGCCAGGAAGATGTCGTTGACGAGTTTGCGAAGCCATGGGGTGTACGATAGCGATGCACCGGCCGAGCTGTAGGCAAAGGCGTACTTTGACGGATTCCAGTATTGCGAGTTCACATCGGGGTCGGTGGCAACACCCAGATCGCCCATCGAGGCTCCGCGTGCATCGGGGGTGATACCCAGCGAGGTGACACCGGTGGTGATTGGATTGAACTGATTCCTAATGTCGTCGGCTGCCGAGGCACTTATGGTGCCCAGCATTATTGCCATCACGGCTATCGTAAGCTGTAGTTTTTGTCTTGTTGTCATCAGATTGTAAATTCCTTTTACAATATAAAACTACAAAAAGTGGTGTTTATTGCTTTACCACTATTATTTTTTTGGTGGGGCTGCTGCCGTAGCCCTTTGAGCCGTTGGCCGAAACGTGGAAATAGTATTCGCCTGGTGCCACTCTGTTGCCTTCGGAGTCGGTGAGGTCCCATTCGATTGCTTGATTGGTTGTGGTGGATTTCCACACAGTGCGTCGTAGGCTGTCGGTTACCCTGATGGTGGCCTGCGTCAGCACGTTGTTGGGCTCGGTGGATATGGTGAATGTGGCTTTGTCGCGAGCGGGATATTGCTCCACGGCAATGTCGTAGGTGGTTTGCGGTGGGCTGTAGATGAATGATATGGTGCGATGCGCGTGGTTGGCAGCGGCGTCGCTTACGTTGATGGTTACGGTGTGGCGTCCGTAGGATATGTTGTCGAGCGGCAGTTCGAGGGAGGCGCTGCGGGTGTCGGCCGAAAACACGATGGCTTGGGCAGCATTGGCAATCGGGGTGTTACCGTCTACAATGACGGAGCAGCTTTGGCCAATGGATTGTGGTTGCGAGCTGAGCGCCACAGAGTCGGTAATCTCGGCCAGAAGCACTGGCTGGACATGGATGACGTCGCCGTCGGCGAAATCGAGGCTGCCTACGCCCATGGCAGTTATTTCGGGTGCTGTTGTGTCGACAATGGCATTTCCGGGCAAGTAACTGTCAAGGGTCACGTTGTCGTAAAGTGCATTGGCCATGCGGCTGTCGGTGCTGGCAAATATGCTGACCACGCACTTTTTGCCGTTTGCCTTGCTGTTAATGGGTGCTATGCATTCCACTGCAAAACGGCCCTGATTCACCGGTGCCGCGAATTCGCATAGCTTATCGTTGGTGAGTACTGGTGTGAATGTCTCGGAGAAGGCTCCGCTGCTATATGTGAGTTCGCCATAGTGGCGTGGGGCGTCGAAAATGGTGATGTAGGCGGTGCCGTTGAACGATGTGTCGATATTGCCGTCGGTATCGGCTATGTGGCCATTGAACATGGCACGTTCCATGGGCCTGATTGTCGCTTCGTCGGGTATGCTGTGCCCAATGCTGTCGAGCACTGCGACTGGCTCGATGTGGCGCAGACGCAATGCCGGGTCGCCAAGCAGAAGAAAGTTCTTGCTGTTGAGATTTTCGGCGCTTATGGCGTTTTTCGCAATCATTGTGGCTTGCCCGATGGTAATTTTGTCAGAAGAAAACAGGGCTCGTATAAAGCCGGCGTTGAGAATGTTGTTGTATTGGGCATACACAGCACGCGATGATGCCAGACATGCAATGGCGCCGCCATCCTCTTTGTGGAAGAATTCCTCGGCAATGCCTCGGGTGCCGGAATCGAATCGCGCCACATTGCAGGTGGCAAAGGTTATGAGTGGAATGTTGTCGTACGATGTGTTGCGGGCATCGTCGGCGGTGAAGAGCTTGTAGCCTTGAGTGAGCGCTTCCGCTCCGCCATGGCCAATGTAGGAGGCAAAGCTGATGCCCGATTTCAGATAGCTTTTTAGCTGTCGTCGTGCTTCGCCGGCATAGCCGTTGATGTCCTTGGGGTAATCCTCGTTGAAAAGCTTATACACATGGCTTTTCACACCAAGGGTGTCGGCAAGCAGTCTATGGATGCCATTGAGCTGCCAGGTGTGCAGGTTGTTGTCGCCTTGGTCACAAAAAAGAAGCATTTCATTGCGCCAGGGGTGGCGGTCGCTGTTGGCAAGGTAGCGCTCCAGTTTTGTCACAGCAGCCTTTGCCTCGGCAGTTGTGACCACCGGCATGCGCCCAATAGCCACACAGCAGGTGTCAGATGCTGTTTCGGGGTCGGCATTGTCGGCAAGATGGACAAAGAAGTCGTCGGTGGTGTACGATTTTGTTTCGAATGTGCTTTCTTGGCTCTGGTAGGTGATGAGCAAGTTTGAGTCGGGATTGTCCATTGCCTTGCGGTTGTCGAAGCTGCCGGTGCCGAACAGCAGAATGTGCTTCAGTTTCTGCGGATTGCGGTCGTAAAGCATCTTGGCAAACAACCGGTAGGCGCTGGCATCGGGTGTGCCCGACGAGAATTCGTTGAATATCAGCCGATGGTCGGTAACTGCCACCTCCAATCCGTCGCAGAGGCGATGAATGTCGGCAAGGCGCTCGGCTTGCTCGATGAATTCGGCCGAAGTGATTATCAGCATGTCGGGGGTGCCGATACCATGCAGGTCTTGGTTGCTGACTGTACCCACATATTCGGCTTCGGGAAACTGCCGGTAGGGATTGAATGCAACGAAAAGTCGTTCGCTTATGCTTTGCCCCGGCGTGAAGGTAGCTGATGTGGGCGAGTCGTGCTCAATGACGTATTCCACCGGAGACTGTGGGTCGGAAACATCCCACACCCGGGTGGAATTGTCGGTACCATGGATTTTTATCTTGGTGGTAGCTGCCACCGATGGCAATGCAATGCGTATTTGCGGTGTGGCTTCGTCGAGCCGGTTGGTGCGGTAGAACGACAGTGCCAGATAATCGAGCTTTGCCAAGGTGGTGATGCCGCCGCTGTTGCTGAGGCGCAACGTTACAGTCGTTGTATCACTGTCCGATGTGGTGACGAATCTTCCACATGGTGCAGCGTAGCTGTAGTACTGGTATTCTGAGGTCGACGGCATTAGGCTGCTGCTTGACGAAAATTTGATGTTCTCCCCGTTGACCACAGCTTTCAGTATGGCTGCGGTGGAGCCTCGGTAGGCCACGGCGGCCGTAAGGATGGCTGGTATGGTGTCGATGATATATGCAGTGGGTAGCCTGAACGTGGCGGTAAGGTCGGAGCTGAACTCCTCTCCGAGGAAAATGCGCCCCGTGGAGCCGGGATTGACAACGTCGGTTTCGTGGAGAGTGTAGTCGTAGGAGTAATCGACAATGTCGGTGCCGGAGTTGGGGTTGGTATGCTGAGCTACTGATATTGAAGGATAGACGTCGGAATCGGTGATGAAGTAGTGGCCGAAATCTGAGTAGGGGTTGTTGTCGGGAAGGTATCGTATGTTGTCAGCTGAATCGTTCAACGTTGCATTTCGGCCGGCAACCGCATAGAAAAGAACCTTGTCGGCATACGTTGAAGTTGCAACTTGCGTGAGGTCGTCAGGAAGGTCGTCGGTTAACACTTCGGGAAGGCTTTTGCCGCCATAGCCAAACACTTTGACTGCCTGAGGGTCGGTAAAGCCCCATTGCTGCAGCTCTGTGGCGCCGATTTGGGTGATGCCGGTCTTGCTGACCCGGATTTTCACCCACCGCCCATCGGCAAGTTTCGATGTGGTGGCAAAGTGCGAGCTGCTCAGGGCTTCGGCGGTGATGAATGCCGAAAACACTATGGCAGTAAGTATTGACAAAATGCGATATGCTGACATCTTCATGTGTGCCATGACATTGTCGAGGTTAATGCTTATTTTGTCTTGAAATCGAGCAGGGTGTTGCCGTTAATCGATGCAGTGAAGTGGTGGCCGATGCTTATGGGCAGTTCGTGCCCCGTGTGGCCGCAGAAAATTATGTCGCCAATCTTGATGGTGTAGTAGCGGCTTATGTGCTCAACAATGTGGTTGAAGTCGATGCTCATCTGTTCCGACGAGAAGCGGGCCACTGGATTGCCGTCGATACACACCTCGGCGTTGAGCGCAACGTTGTCCCATTGGTCGATGGCGGTGAAATTGCCGAGCACTGCTGCATTGTCGAAACTGGTGGCAAGTGCTGTGGGCAGGTTGGCAGCCGACAGGCGTTGCTCGATGTCGCGTGCCACTATGCTCATCCCCACTGTCACCTCGGCGTAGTATCGGTTGGCAAACTTGGCCGCTATGTTCTTGCCCAGGCGGTTCATGTGGATGGCAAATGTTGGGCGAGCCACCATGTCGGCCGAGAAATCGGGCACAAATAACGGCTTGCCGTCCTTCAGCAGTGTGGAGTCGGCCATCAGAAAAATCCCCGGGAACCCGTTGGCAGTGCCGCTTGGCGCTGAGCCTTGGAAATTGTCGGTCAGACCGATTACTTTCATCGAACTGTGGCTTACTTTAGAGTGTTCATTCGGTTATACATCACCGCAAGGTGTGCATAAATCGAAGTGTTTTGAATCACAATGTTC
>JBJEKE010000336.1:0-7915 GCA_051878475.1 Muribaculaceae bacterium
CGTACATTAAAGGATTCATTTTCAGTAAAAGGAAAAGGACTTCATACAGGACTTGTAGTTGAAGCTGAATTTTGCCCGGCAAACGACAATCATGGCATAAAATTCCAGAGAACAGACATAGAGGGGCAACCAATCATCGACGCACTTGCCGAAAATGTTGTTGAAACTCAGCGTGGTACAGTTCTCGGCAAAGGCGAGGCTCGAGTAAGCACCGTTGAACATGCTTTGGCTGCACTATATGCAGCTGGGGTCGACAACTGCCTCGTTAAGGTAAATGCACCTGAAATTCCTATACTTGATGGTAGTGCCAAAGAATTCACTGAAAAAATCCAGTCAGTCGGCACTATTGAACAAATTGAAGACAAAGATTTCTATGTAGTAAAACAAAAAATCGAGGTACGCGACGATTCGACAGGTTCATCGATTGTAGTATGGCCCGACGAAGATTTCAGCATCGACACTATGGTTTCGTTCGAGTCGCCGGTACTGAACAATCAGTATGCCACACTTTCCAACCTTGGTGATTTCAAGGACGACATATCGTCAAGCCGTACATTCGTGTTTGTTAGAGAAGTAGAACAATTGGTTAAGAACAATCTTATCAAAGGTGGTGACCTCGACAATGCAATCGTTATATACGACTCACCGGTATCGCAAGATGAGCTCAATCGCCTTGCTGACATTATGAATGTTCCTCACAAAAATGTAACCGAATTCGGATACATTAATAACATACCTCTTACATCCGACAACGAGCCCGCTCGCCATAAACTCATGGATGTTCTTGGAGATATTGCACTTATAGGTCGTCCGATAAAAGGGAAAATCATAGCAACTCGTCCTGGTCACACTATCAACACTACGTTTGCGCGCCAGATTCGCAAGGAAATTCGCAAGCAAGAACTGCAGGCTCCATCGTACAACCCGAATCTTCCGCCGTTGCTCGACATTAACCGAATCAAGCAGCTTCTTCCTCATCGTTTCCCATTCCTTCTTGTCGACAAAATCATCGAGACAGGCACTAACTATATTGTAGGTGTAAAGAATGTAACTGTAAACGAGCCTTTCTTCCAGGGTCACTTTCCTCAGGAACCGGTCATGCCCGGAGTGCTTCTTGTTGAAGCTATGGCACAAGTTGGTGGTCTGCTTGTTCTCAACACAGTAGAAGAACCTGAACGCTATTCCACATATTTTCTTAAGATTGACAATGTTAAGTTCCGCCAGAAAGTTGTCCCGGGCGACACATTGGTATTCCATCTTTCATTGATGACCGAAATTCGCCGAGGCTGCGCCGTAATGAAAGGTTATGCTTTTGTCGGCGAAAAGATTGTCACTGAGGCAGAATTCATGGCACAGATAGTAAAGAACAAATAATCAAGCGTTTATGAAACAACCATTAGCATACATTCACCCTGCAGCTAAGATTGCATCGAATGTAGTAATCGACCCGTTCGTCACCATCGACAAGAATGTTGAGATAGGGGAGGGAACCAGAATTGGTAGCAATGTCACAATTCTTGAAGGAGCCCGAATTGGCAAAAACTGCACCATTTTCCCCGGAGCAGTAATTTCGGCAATTCCTCAGGATTTGAAATTCAAAGGCGAAGATACTGTAGCTATTATTGGCGACAACACCACTTTGCGCGAATGCGTAACCGTTAATCGCGGAACTGCTTCAAAGGGAAAGACAGTAGTTGGAAATAACTGTCTGATTATGGCTTATTGTCACATTGCTCACGATTGTGTTATAGGTAACAATGTAATAATGTCAAACGCAACACAGGTTGCCGGCGAAGTGGTTATCGACGACTATGCAGTAGTTGGGGGCGGTGCATTGATTCACCAATTCTGCCATGTAGGTTCGCATGTAATGCTTCAAGGTGGAGCTTTGGTCAACAAAGATATACCACCATATGTAAAAGTAGGTCGCAATCCCATATCATATGCCGGCACCAATTCCATCGGACTGCGTCGCAGAGGTTTCTCCAACGAAAAGATTTGTGAGATTCAGGAAATCTACCGTTATCTGTATCTTTCCGGACTTAACAACTCCGATGCAGTAGAGCGAATCGAGGCAGAACTTCCTGCGTCGAAAGAGCGCGACGAAATCATAATGTTTGTACGTAACTCACAGCGCGGCATCATCCGCGGTTATGTGTAAACCGTAATTATAATAAATAAGAAAGAGGAGGGCAGCACTCTCCTCTTTCTTATTTATTGGTAACGCAAATATATTACAACGGAATAACTCCTATACCAGGGCGGTCGGGCAATGTAATTTTGCCATCCACTATCTTCATTCCATCGAAACAGTCGTTCGAAATAAGAAGATTCCCGTCAAGGTCGGCCCAATCAGCTAATGGTGATAACTGAGCGGCGGCACTCACGGCACATGAGGTTTCAGTCATACAGCCAACCATCACTTTCATGCCTAAAGCACGAGCAAGCACTGCCATTTGATATGCCTCATGCATACCGGTGCTCTTCATCAGCTTTATATTAATACCATCGTACGCTTCGGCAGCACGCTTAACATCGGGCAGACGTTGCATAAATTCATCAGCGATAATAGGTAATTGGCTTCGTTCACGCAACCAGGCTGTTTCTTCAATCATCTCTTTTGGCATGGGCTGTTCAACGAAAAGCACATTCTTATCGTATAACCACTCAATCATTTCAAGAGCCTTTTCTTTATCGCTCCAGCCTTGATTTGCATCTACACAAATGGGCTTATCGGTAACGCTTCTGATAATTTCAACAAGTTCCTTGTCATTATCTAGACCCATTTTCACTTTAATTACATTATATGGCTTTGTCTCTTCAACTTTCTGGCGAACCACTTCAGCAGTATCAATTCCGATAGTAAACGATGTACTTGGTGCATTTCCCGGATTTAGCCCCCAGATTTTATACCAAGGCTGGCCCATTATCTTACCCAATAAATCATGCAGGGCAATATCAACCGATGCTTTGGCGGCACGGTTGTCGGGAGCTGTAGAATCAACATATGCAAGAATATCCTCCAACCTGAAAGGGTCCTTAAACTGGCCCAAATCGAGATTAGAGAGGAATTTGCATACCGATTCGGTTGTTTCGCCCAGATAAGGTGGCATCGAAGCCTCGCCATACCCGATTACGCCATCGCATTCAATCTGGACCAACACATCAGGAGTGTGAGTGCGGCTCGACTTTGCCAAATTAAAAGCATGGCAAAGTTTAAGATCGTAGGGTTTGAACGACAGTTTAAGTCCAGATCCTACTGAGGCCGCCTTTTTCGTTGAACTGTTGCACGACGAAAGCGAAATAGGCATTCCAACTGCAATCATGCCCATCATTGTACTTTGAATAAAATTACGTCTGTCCATATATATCATTTTTTAAAATACCAAGGATGATTCTTCACTGAGACAATTCCCTTTCGGTCGATATTTCCCTTAACCCGGTTAATCGACAAGAAAGGAGTAGTAAGATACAGCGGCGAGTTAGGATCAACACTGTTAATCTTCACTCTGCCGGAGGCATGAATGTATTTTCCATTCTCAATATACAAAGCTGTGTGAGTAACACGTCCGGATGCCGTTCCAAAATATAATAAATCGGCTTTCGATGCTTTCCGCCAATCCTTCGGATCGATTTTCTTACCATAAAGCACCTGTTGCGAAGCGTCACGTTGCAATATTATTGCATTGCTGAAATATGCAGTTTTGGTAAGACCTGAACAATCAACGCCTTTTGTTGATGTGCCGCCCCATGTATATGTCGAACCCATCAAAGCCTTTGCAGTTGATATAATCTTATCTGCATTGAATTTTTGCTCCGACCATTTCGAAAGCAGTTCAACATCTGATACATGTGCATAGCCATTACGCCCATCAGGAGTGTGTAACCTAACCAAATCTTTACCATATTTTTCACCACACAGAATATCACCGAGCACCAAATCGCTCTCAATCTCTTTACAATTTGCATCAGAATAAATATATGTATATATCGACGTTACAACATAGCGCTCAGCTACGCGCCAATCGTCGAACTGCAAATTGTTCATGAATCTCAAACTGTTGCCAACAATCCATCCCAGATAACCTTCTGGAGTCTGTATGCGATAAAAGCCATCAACAGGGCCTTCAATAACTTTCAATGGATTGCCCATAAGCGCCTGAGAAGATAGTTCATGTTCATGGCCCGGAGCGGTGCGAATGTGAGCATACGGTATAATGGTTAAGGCCCACTTATTCTCACAGGAAGCATCCGGCAATACAGTTATACTATCAACAAAGGCCACTTCAGCATCATTAAAAGCTTGGAGAAGAGCAGCTTTTGCCTTTGCATTGGTTGTTTTGCCCACCAACGACACATGGCAAGAGTCTAATTCATTAACCGAAATCTCCCACAAATCCACCCTGCGGTCGGGTATATAAGCCTGTTTGATTCCATTGACAATTGAAGAATAATCATCTCCCAGAACCGACAACGAAGCTGTAAATAATGTGACTATAGTCAGTAACTTTCTAATGTCCATATCTCAATCTATTTAATAGGTTCAAAACTAACTACTGTCAATTTCGACGAATAGTCGGTGCCTTCAACGTTGCCATTACTCCATTCTGCTTCACCGGCCTGGAAATCCATGGGATCGGTACGAAGATATTTTTTCTCTGGATACAGTTTTTCGGAATAATCGCTATTGCTTGCAAACCGAAACACATCTGTACCCGTCTTATAGTATTCCTTGAATGCCGGATCATCATTTCGGCCAAACGACACATCCGTCGGAACCCAGCCGACACCTTCGAAATAAGTCTCGGCCCAATCGTGATAATTCTTCTCCCATGGATGAAGCATCCAACCACTTTCCCAACGTGCCGGGACTCCTACAGCCCTTACGAGTGATATATATAGCAGTGCCACTTGGCCGCAGTCGCCATGGTGAATATCAAGTACATAATCCGGAATGTTTGGAATTGTTCCATAATCACGAGCTCCAGCCCAAGGGAAACGGCTAACGATCCAATCATATATTAGCGAGGCTTTCTTCACAGGGTTAGTTTCTGTGCCAACGATGCACTCAGCCAGATTCTTGATTCGATCATTTATCACCACATGCTTTCCGTCGGCCTTTATATATTCCTTATAATAATCCGAGTCAGTTTTATAAGGTTTTATTTTTTCTAAAATGTACTCTTGCGGATAATTCTGGGCAGCCACATCGTAGCGAAACAGTATCTCGAAATGAGTCGGTTTATCCTTTTGAGCAATAGCAGTCATATATACTGTGTTATGGGCCGATCCTTTAGAATACACCACATCCGACGACGTTGAGAGCATCTTGAAGTTACGCTGCCTAGCAGTGGTAAGAGGAATAGGCAGCCAAGCCCTTACAGTATCGCCCGCAGGCACAACATTTGCATCCACGTCGAGTTCAAACTTTATTGTAGCTCGATGCCAGTCATGGCATCGATTCTTATCCGACTTCGCTTTCTCCCATCCATAAAGTGTACTGCCAAAATGTTCATAGTTGCCAACAGTGTCGGGATGCACCTGGAAATCAGGATTAAGAAGCCACAAATTACGGACCGCTTTACGGAACCACATCTCCTTGCCGTCAATGGTAGCTGTCTCAATATATTTTGCATCTATCCAGTTGGCTATATCACGGATTGTTGTACATGGCTTTTTCTTCAGCACTTCAGAAATACCACCGGAAGGCGTAAGGCTGAAATCATATCGTAGCCGGCTTATAATCATGTTAAGCGAATCTACCGAAAACCAATGCTTCTGCTTTACATCAGCAGGCAAACTCTCAATCATTTCCGAAGCGGCAGTTAACTCGCCTTTCGCAATATGAGCGGCAACAAAGTCTAAACTGGGCAATTGGCTGTAACCATTAACAGTAATGGCGCTGGCTATCAATGAAAACAGGAGTTTTTTCATATTAATATGCTTAAAAACGATAAATATCAGAATTAATCGACACAAAAATGTTGAATAAGATGTCATTCAACTTATTGCAAAGTTATTATTTTTATATTGCTATACAAGTCATAATGGCATTAAAAATTATGTATCAGAATGCAAAAATTTAGTTAATGTGAAATATTAGAGCATAAACAAAGGATTTCGAACAAAATAATTTAATTTTGCAAAAAAATACGACGTGAGTTTATTGGAAATCATACTTATCGGCATAGGTCTTTCTATGGACGCATTTGCAGTGTCGATATGCAAAGGAATGTTGCTTAAAAGAGTTGCTATAGCCGACATACTTAAAGTGGGTTTGTGGTTTGGCGGATTTCAGGCTCTGATGCCTATAATCGGATATCTGCTCGGAAGTTGCCTAATCAATTACCTTTCATTTCTCGACCATTGGATTGCATTCGCAATCTTGGCATATATAGGGTTAAACATGATATTCGGCAAGAAGGACGAAAATGTAGATTGCGACATGTGTGTACGCACCATGTTCACTCTCGCTGTGGCAACGAGCATTGATGCTCTGGCCGTTGGCGTTTCAATATCCATGCTGAGTGTGCCAATCATAGAGGCTTCATGCGAAATAGGGTTAATCACCTTCTTGTTCTCGGCAGTAGGCATATGTCTTGGCAAAATGTTTGGAAATTATGTTGGTTCGAAAGCAGAATTATTAGGAGGCATTATACTAATAATAATAGGTATAAAGATACTGATGGAGCACATCCTTTCGTAGGAATACAATCTTTTTATAGCGGCAGCTCAAATACTGCCGTGATTTAGAAAAATATTTATTACCTTTGTATGGTTTTCACGATAGAGATGATTACCGCTTAATTTAAACTACATTCTATCGTATGCAACAAAGAAAGAAAGCAATTCTGACCCTTGAAAACGGGATACAGTTTGTAGGCAAATCGTTCGGTTACGAGATGCCATGTTCTGGAGAGGTAGTTTTCAATACTGCCATGACAGGTTATCCCGAAAGCTTATCTGATCCTTCTTATTTAGGCCAAATTCTGGTAACCACGTATCCAATCCTCGGCAACTACGGCGTTCCGCCTTACGGAATCAACAATGGCATATGCATAAACTTCGAAAGTGAGAAGATTCATTGCAAAGCCATAATTTGCCAAGACTATTCATGGGACTACAGCCACTGGCAAGCAACCAGAAGCCTAAGTGAATGGCTTATCCAAGAGAAAGTTGTGGGATTATATGACATCGACACCCGTGCAATAACCAAGATTATCCGCGACAAAGGTGCCATGTTGGGTAAGATAACCTTCAAAGACAATGATGATGTATCGTTATACGACCCGAACAGCGAAAATCTTGTTGCAAAAGCAAGTTGCAAAGAAGTAATCGAATATGGAGCCGGCGACAAGACAGTAGTCTTGGTTGACTGCGGTGTGAAGCACAACATCATCCGCTGCCTTGTTGACCGTGGTGTGAAAGTGATAAGAGTGCCTTGGGATTACGATTTCTCGAACGTTGCTTATGATGGCTTGTTTATTTCAAACGGACCGGGCGACCCGAATTATGCAAAACAAACCATTGAAAATGTTCGTCGCGCACTTTCAGGCGACAAACCTATTTGCGGCATATGTATGGGCAACCAGATTCTTTCGATGGCTGCAGGTGCAAAGACCTACAAATTGAAGTACGGGCATCGCGGCCATAACCAACCAGTTAGAAAAGTTGGTACAAACCAATGCTACATAACATCGCAGAACCATGGTTTTGCTGTTGATTCAGCCACAATTCCAAGCGACTGGGAAGAACTCTTCATTAATATGAACGATAATTCAAACGAAGGAATCCGGCACAAAACAAAGCCATTCTTCTCGGCTCAGTTCCATCCCGAAGCTTGCAGCGGACCGCTTGACACTCAAGTGATTTTCGATGATTTCATTAGTTTATTATAGTGCCTAAATTTGTTTGA
>JBJEKE010000337.1:0-1940 GCA_051878475.1 Muribaculaceae bacterium
GGCATCGTGGCTATGACCGACCCAAGCCGTATGGCTCAGTCCGATATCGACGCCGGATATACCCACGGCTACGTTATCAGCACCAAGTTTGTCCACGACCCGGGCAACAAAAACTCGCTCACCGGACAGGTGTTCACATCGATAAAATACTCCTACGACGAGGGATTTGAGGCTAATGTGCCGGTGTGCAAAGCCGGTTCAACATGGTATGCCGACCTTAACGGCCGCCAGTATTGCGACAGCGTAATCAGCTTCTATGGCGATATGCTGCTGCGCGACTGTCCTGCCGTTTACTACACCAGCATCAAGGAACACCCATCCACCTCCAGCCCTTGGTTTGTGCCAAGCACCGGACAACTTTGGGACATCGTGGCCAACCTATGCGGCGACTCTGCCGCAAAGGCTTTGCTCAGCTGGCGCACCGTCTCGTCCGACGCCACTTATTATTGCTATTCCGAGATTAAGTCCGACCCGATGGCTATATTCAATGCCACGCTCGAAAAGGTGCCCGACACCGACAAGGAGCCGCTGGTGCGAGTCGACTACGACGACTATCTCTGGGACCCGTTCCAGTATAAGCCTACCGACTACCATGCCTACTGCCCACTATGGACAAGCTGCCGTTACGACACCGATGCTATGTGCATCTTCGAGGTGCCTACACTGCGCTCCGTCGGCACCTCAAAAATTGAGTGCATGGCCGAATGGTTTAACGGCGACTGCTACCTACGGCCTATTCTGGCATTCTGACATCATTGAAACTATCTATTTTTCTAAACAATTATCCTATGTTATCCAAAATCTACCAAAGACTGACCATTGCGTTTGCGGTGTTGCTCTTCGGCTCGCTTTTCGCCAAAGCCGATGTGGTTTCGCCATACACAATGGACTTCAACACCGAGATTGTCACTAACAACAGTGCAACCGGTGATGACAACCGTGATTTCAAGGTGGGTACAGGGTGGGACCACATCTACTCCTATCAGGAAGTGGGCTACTACTCCACTAAAAATTACGTACCTTACACCTATTATCCAACCCAGGGCAACAACTCTACCGGTTGCCTTATGGCTGGTGCCAATACCGCCTACGACAGTTGGTCGGGAGATAATCTGTTGATTGAGGACTATCTCGTCACTCCTGCCGTATCGGGCGAAGTAACCATCATGGTGAAGCGAAAAAGTGCTGATGGAACCATCAACTTCTACAATGTGCTCACCGAGAATGGCGATCTCAAAATCGACACCCTCATCACTCCGACCACATATTCGCTCACAACCTATTACTACAACAAGGTTGTGTTGCCGGCACAGGCCGAAGGCACTCGTATCGCCATCCAGATGAACAACGTCTACATCGACGACTTCACTGCCGAATCGGCCGACCTTACCCTCAAACCGGGGCTCAAGGTGAACGCGCTCGACCCAGCCGACGCCGCTCAAGTGGCTGCCGATGCCGACGGAAATTTCACTGTTTCGTTTGGTGCAACTCTGGCCAACATCGGCGACCTCGACATCGATGCCGGCTCCTACTCTCTTTATATAACCAACGATGAGGACGGGGCTGCCACTCTTGCTACTATTACCGGCGACCAAGCCATTGCCAAGGGAGCCTCTACAGCTACCCCTATAACCGTATCGGCCACCCTCAATGTTGCCGACTATCCAACCGCCACCACCGATGGCATAAAGTTCCGCGTTTACGAAAGCATCACCGGCAACTACCGTGCTTCGGGTGCAATCACAGTGGTGCCGTATGCCCCGTCTCCGGCTTTCTCCTACACCGTGGGCAACACTACCACCAACTTCGTAAGTGGTTCTACTGTATATATGGGCGCTTCGCGCGAGCAACTGGGCATGATGCTCACATTCGCCAACAAGGGCGGCGCTCCTATCACCATCAGCGAAGTGATTATGCCAGAGGGATTCACCACCAGCCTC
>JBJEKE010000338.1:0-7887 GCA_051878475.1 Muribaculaceae bacterium
TGATTGTTACAATCTCATTGCCGGCATAAGCGTTCCACGACCAGTCGCCCGACGAGAGGGCTTCGTAGCCGGTGGTCTCATCGCTGTAGAATCCAGCAAGGTCAGCAATTGTGAGTTTCTTTGCCCAAGTGATAGTGGTAGTGCCTTCGTAGTCGGCATCTTCGGCTGTGTAATTGCTGTAGTACTCGTAGGCAAATGTGAGAGAGCCTTTTTCAGCATTGCCTGTGAATGCCGACATGCCATCGGCGCCGTATATTCCAATGCAGTCGATGTCGGTGGTGAATAAGTATTTCCAGTAGCCGGGATATTCATCGGAGTGTTCGTAGTCGAAGTTCATGATAGCAATTTCGGCAGTAACCTCATCGACAGTGAATTTCACAATTGTTCCCTCAGCCAGATAGTCGTACATCATGTAGAATCCGTCGAAGGCACAAATCTGGCATTTGCCGCTGTTCCATCCTTCGTTGGTATAATCGGCCTCAACGTCCCAAAGCGGAGTTTCAGGGGTGAGCACAGTGGTTCCGTAGGCATATGGATAACTGTCGTATGCCATACACCAGTTGTTGAGTGTGATGGTGCCGTCGGCGGCGATTGTTCCGCTGACATTGGTGGTTAGGTTGGCAGTGTGGGTCCCGGCGTCGGCGTCGTGGGCGCAGTCGCAGAATGTGTAGTACGAATTGAAATCATCCTTCAGGGCGATGCTCAGAGTGCCGGCATCGATGTCGACAGTTGCTGTGAGCACGTCGCCATAGCCGCGCAGGTTTTTGATGGCGATGGTGGTGTCGTCGATTTTGCTGATTGTTACAATCTCATTGCCGGCATAAGCGTTCCACGACCAGTCGCCCGACGATAAGGCTTCGTAGCCGGTGGTCTCATCGCTGTAGAATCCAGCAAGGTCGGCAGTGGTGATGGCTTGTGCAGCCGACAACATAATACTTAGGGCCATACAGAATAAAAATGTAAATTTTCTCATAATAATCGCTATTTTTCAGACCATTAACTCAATTCGGGTTCTCTGAAGTCGGTCCTATTGGCTTCAGAGAACCGGTATATACTATTTGATTGACAGAATGTGTCACCAGGTGAACAAGTCGTCTTTCTCTCGGGTGCCGTTGGTGGCGCGCACATTGATGCTCAATGTGTTTTCTTCGCGGTTGAAGTAGCTCTGCTTGCCGTCGATCAGGGCGCCTTTCTTTACCATAACCTTGCTGCTGCCGGTGGCCACAAGCATTCGGCCGGTGGCCGAATCGAGCTCGCCGTTGTTGATGGTGATGGTGCCGTCGTTGGAATTGACGGTGAAATGTAGGTCGTAGCCATCTGCGCCATACCATCCTTTCAGCACAAAAGTGTTATACGAGGTCTCGACGAGCTGTGCACTCCATCTGCTACCCAGAATCAGCGATTCGTAGGTGCCAACTACGTCGATGAGAGAGGTGGTGACGCTGATTTCGGCTGCATTTGACGGAGCGGCGCTTGCCAGCACGGCGGGGTAGGCAACCACCCGAAGGGTGTAGAGCGTGCCCGATTGTAGCCCATCGAAAGTTGCTGTGGTGCTGCTCGTAACGTCGGCGGCTATATCAACACCGAGCGAATTGCTCAGCTGATAGCTGTATTGCACGGCATCGGCAACCTTGTTCCAGCTGAAACTCAGCGAGCAGTAGGTGTTTGCAGTGCAGGTTATCTCGGGGGTGGCTACGGCTGGCAGCCCGGATGCGGGTTCATACGGGTCGTCGTACGAGTTGCACGCCACGGCCATCAGCATTGCCACTGCAGCCATCAGTATGTTTAGTCGTTTCGTTGTCATAATCGTTACGGTTTAATAGTAGATGTATGCGTAGTACGAATTATAGTTGGTATCCTCATCGATTACAGCGCTGTAGATGAATGCGTAGCCGTAGCTGCTGGTGGTTCCGGCGTTGGGCCGTAGGTCGATGCTGAAATAGTCGTAACCGTCGTAGGCAAACCAGAAGTACATGTAGCTGCTGATGCTCAGGCTGCTGCCTTCGGGTGTCCAGCTGGCACATTCGCCATCAGAGGATGCATTGGCGTCGGTCATCAGATACCAGCCGTCTACGTCGGTGAGGCAGTGGTCGAGTGGTATGAACGAACCGTGGCTCTGGGTGGGGTCGTCGGCATTGAATGTGCCGTCAATCTTGAATTTCAAATCGATGCCCGAGCCGAAGAAGTTGCGCCACACAAACTTGTTCTCACCCTCATATTGGGCTATCTGCGAGGTCACTGAGCCGAAATAGTCGGTGCTGCCGCCATAAGGCGCATACGTCACTCGGTCGCTTATCAGCTTCAGACGGTAAACCGACACCGAAATCCGCGAGAACCCGTCCTTCTGCTTGTAGGGGTTAACGTAGCGTTCGTCGATGCTTAGTTCACATCGCGGAGTGCTGTCCAGGTCTGTATAGCCGATGTATATCTCGGTGCGCGAACTGCCGTCGGCAAATACTGCTTCTGTAGGCACATCGCTTATGTTGTCGCTCTTGCTCACCACACTTATCGGAACTGTGAGCGCACCCACGGTGCTCTCGCGCTCCAGTATCACGCTGATGCTCTTGGTGTCGGCATCGGTGCGAACATATTCGCTCGGATTGTCGGCCGAGAAGTACACTCCGGCATCGTCAACCGGCGATGCCTCGCCGGGGGTGAAATCGTCGTCGTCGCTACAGCCTGCAAGAGCCACTGACACGGCAATCATCATCAGCACCCTGAACATATATCTTGTTGTCAATTTGTTTAGTCGCATATATTTCTCAGTTTTGTCAGTTCGTATCAATAGTTGTCGGTGGTCTTTATGCTTCCCGAGGTGTCGGGGTTGGGAACGATGCCTTGGTTGAGCTCCGATTCATATTCCAGGATGAAGAAGTTCATCCACGGTGCTGTGTAGCCGGGAACAGAGTTGAGCATGAACGCATCTTTGTAGTTGCTGTTGTCCTTGCGGCGCACTTGCTTGTCGAGGCGCTTATAGTCGAAGAACACTATGCCCTCGCCCCAGAATTCTATGCGCTTCTGCACCAGCAGCTCGTCGGTGAAGGCGTCGAGGCCGCTCGAGGTGAGTGGGTCGTACGAATTGTCGGTGTAGCGGTAAGTGTTGATGTAGCTTTTCAAAGCTTCCCAGGCTGATGCTACACCTCCTATGTGGGCAGTCGCCTCGATTTCGATGAATTTCATCTCCTCGACGCGCATCAGCGGAAGCGCACCCAGAAGCCCTACGTAGTAGTCGTCGAGGTCGCCTTGTGCCGGGCGGAATTTGGTGTTGCTGTATGCCGGCTGGGCTGCCCATTCAGTGGCGCTCAGCAGCGACGGATATTTGCTGTAGGCTGTCGTGTTGCCGGCGTCGGCAGGGTTGATCCACGATCTCTTGCGCCAGTCGCCATCGCCGATTTTGCCGTAAAGCCAGCTGCCGATGCATCGATAGGCGTTGTATCCGCGCGACATTCCCCAGGTGGGCTCGCTGGCTATGCTGCCTATAAAGGTGTTGTAGTATTGGTCGGGAATCTGTTCGCGCTGGCTCACCGACATGCTCCACATCCATGCCTGGTTGGGGGTGTTGAACCCGGTGGCACCGTCGTGCCATTGTTCCTCCGTAACCGGCGAATAGCCTGCCTGGGCCAGGATGGCATAGTCGCGGGCATTCTGGTAGCATTCGAGCGCCGAGTTCACTCCCAATGCCGAATAGCCGTCGGTGGCAGAGTTGGCATCTGATTCTATCATCTTCTGCAGGTCGTCGGGACGCTTGTCGAAACGGCTTCCCATCTCGAGCCAGAAGCGGGCTTTCAAGCCATACACCACGCTGCGGTCGGGCATCGTCTTGTCGGCACGGCTGTAGCCGGCCAGATATTGCTCGGCGCGGTTCAGGTCGGTGAGGATAAAGCGGTACATCGTGGTGAACGGTGCGCGCGGGTTGTTCTTTATATCGTCGAGGCTGGTGCTTTCGGTTACTATCGGCACCGTGAGGCCGCGTATGCCGTAGCTGTCGATGTAGTTGTCGAGGCTGGCAATGCCGGTTTCCTTGAATTCATACATTCGGGCAATGTCGAGGTAGGCCATGGCGCGGTAGGCCAGTGCGCACCCGAGATTGTTGAGCGATGCCTCGCTGGCTTCGTCGCTGTCGATTATGCCTATCAGGTTGTTGCAGTTGCTTATCAGCTTGTAGTAGTACTTGTAGGTATAGTATGGGGTGTAACGGGTCTCCTCGCCGCTTTCTATCGAATACCAGTAGCTGTACGAGGCATCGTACACCGGTATGTCGGCACAGCACACTTCGCGGAAAAACATCTGGCACGGGTAGCCCCAGTCGTTAAGGTAGTATCCCGACGCTTCGTCGACGCCCCACGTGTTGTACGACACCATGAAGGCGGCAATACCGTTGAGCAATCCTTCCTGGGAGCTGGCAAGCCCGCTCACCTGATCGGCCGACAGCTCGCCGGTGGGCTGGAACTCGTCGATACACGAGGTGGGTGCCATCAACGCTGCCGTGGCCACTGCAATTGCCGATATCTTGTTCATTATATGCTTGTTCATGTCTGTTTCCTTTCTTTTTTCGTTGATTAATCTTGTTAGATTAGAACCTTACGTTCACGCCTCCCGAAATGCATCGCGAGGTGGAATATCCGGTGGTGCTGGTCTGACCCGAGAACGAGCCGCGAGGGTCGAAGCCTTTGCGCTTGCTCCAGTAGTATAGGTTGTCGCCGGCCACATACACGCGCACCCCGCCAAGTCCGAGCTTCCGGTACCATGCCTTGGGCAGATTGTAGCCGAGGTTTACGTTCTGAAGGGTGAGATAGCTGGCATCGGTGAGGAAGCGGTCGCTCATGCCGGCCGAGTATAGGTCGCCGTATTGCCAGCGTGGTATGTTGCTGGTGGGGTTCTCGCTGCTCCAGGCGTTGAGTATATCCTTGTGGATTGCCTTTCCGGAACTGTCGCCGTAGGGGTTGCTCATTGCCGAGGCATATCCGTAGTCGTAGGCCAGACCGCCTATCGAGTAGGAGAATGTTACCGACAGGTCGAATCCTCGGTAGCTCAGCGAGGTGCCAAAGCCGCCATACAGGTCGGGATGCGGGTCGCCGCAAAGGAAGTAGTCGGCATCGCCGTAGCTGGTGGTTGTGGTCAGGTTGCCGTTGGCGTCGCGGTCGTACCATTGCGAGCGCCCTTCACCGTTAACTCCGGCATATTTCTTCAGATACCAGGTGTACATCGGAAGCCCTTCGCCCACGTAGTTGGTGCTGCTGGTGTAGCCGGCATGGCCGTCGACGGTTTTGTTCTTCTTCAGCTCTTCGGCTATCATCGTTATCTCGTTCTTGTAGTGGGTGGCGTTGAAGTTTACGCTCCACACAAGGTCGTTGGTGCGGATTATGTCGCCGCTGAGCTCTATTTCTACACCGTGGTTGGTCATGTCGCCGATGTTGTAGTAGCTTCCTGAGTAGCCGGCACTGTAGGGCGCATACACAAAGCACAGCATGTCGGTGGTCTTGCGGTAGAAGTATTCAATGCCACCGCGCATCCGTCCTCCGAACAGTTCAAACTCAATGCCCGAGTTGAAGTTGTTGTTGGTTTCCCAGGTGATGTTCGGGTTGCCCTTGCGCAGTTGGGTGATTGCGAGCGAGCCGTTGTTGTCGATGGCATAGGTGTCCATATACAGGAAATTGCCTATGTTGTCGTTGCCTTGCTGGCCAAACGAGGCTTTCAGTTTCAGCATCTGCAGCCAGCCGTTGGGCTTCAGCCAACTTTCCTTGGTCATTATCCATGCACCGCCCACCGAGTAGAAGTTGCCCCAGCGGTGGTCGGGGTGGAATCGCGACGAGGCGTCGCGGCGGAACGATACCGACCCGAAATAGCGCTGGGCGTAGTCGTATTGCCCACGGAAGAAGAAACCTTCGTTGTTGTAGTCAACCACATTGTCGTAGGCATCGATCACCTTGATGGCGCCGCTGAGTGTCTGGTTCTCGAAGTACGATGCCATGCCGGTACGCACTCCCACAAGCTGGTCGCCGGTGGTGCGGTAGTATTCGTGTCCCAGAAGCAGGTCGATGTGGTGGCTGCCGAACTTCTTGGTGTAGTTCAGAAGTTGCTGCAGGTTATACGAGAATGTCTCGTACGAATCCTTCGATATCCAGCCATCGGGGTAGGTGATGGTGCCGAATCCGTAGAACGGCTGCTGGGTGAAGGTCGAGCGGGTGTTGCGCACTGTTCCGGTGCCGTTGACGGTAAGCTTCAGCCCGTCGTAGATGTCGATGTCGGCATAGCCGCTGAAGCCGAACATGTTCTCCTTGTATTTGCTGGTGTTCAGCTGGTTTTCCTGTATCGGGTTGCTCTGTGGAATGTAGGGGCGCTGCTGTCCGTTGAGGTCGCCGTCGCCGTAGTCGTACATCACTCCGTTCGAGTCGCTCATTATGTTGCCGTTGGCATCGCGGATATACAGCGGATATATCGGGGCAATGCCGTTCACTGTGGCAAACACGTCGGTGTCATATGAGCTGCTCACGTAGTTGTAGTTGGCATGGGTATAGTTGACGTTGCCCCCCACGCGGAGCCAGTTCTTTGCCTGATATTCGGCTTTCATTCGGGCCGAGAAGCGCTCGAATGCCGATGGTTGCGCTATACCTTCGTTTTTCAGATACCCGATGCTGCCATAGAACTGCGACCGCTCGTTGCCGCCGGTGATGCTCAGGTTGTATTCCTGGCGCAGACCGTTGCGGAATGCGGCATCTTTCCAGTCGTCGGGGATAAGGGTGTAAATCTGTCCGTTGTTATACACTCTCGAGCCGAGTGTGGCATTGGGGTTCAGACGCCCGTTTTCGCCTATCAGGTATTCGCCGTCGGGTACGGTGTAGGTAACGTAGCCAAGGCCGCCCGAGGTCTTGTCGTTCGACGAGAGGATGCTGTTGGCGGTGGTGTGTGCCACATATGGCGACAGCCCTTTCTCGTTCACCTGATAGTTATATAGTGCCTTGTAGTAGGTTTCGTAGTATTGTCTGGGATCGTTTATCAGGTTGTAGTCGCGCTCAATGCGGCTGTTCACGCCCCATTTGGCGTCGAGGGTCACCTGTGCATCGCCGGCGGCTGCCTTCTTGGTGGTGATGAGTATCACACCGTTGGCGCCGCGTGCGCCGTAAAGCGCATTCGAGGCTGCATCCTTAAGTACGGTTATCGATGCCACGTCGTTGGGGTTCAGATTGTTCCAGCCTCCATCGTATGGTGCGCCGTCAACTATAACCAGCGGGTCGAGCCCGGCGTTGAGCGAACTGAAGCCGCGTATGCGCAGCGTGGGCTCCGAATCGGGCGACCCTGAGTTGTTGGTCATCTGCACGCCCGTTACCTCACCTTGGAGGCCGCTCATCACGTTGGTGAGCTGCTTGTGCTCCAGTTTCTTGCTGTCCACGATGCCTGCCGAGCCGGTAAACGACGAGCGTGTCTGCTTGCCGAATGCCACTACCATCACTTCGTCGAGTAGCGATACCTCACTTTCCATTCTGATGAGCACCTGAGGCTTGGCACTCACCGTTGTGCTTTTCATTCCAACATAAGTAACTACAAGTTTTTGCCCGCGTTCTACTCCCGTGAGCACAAAGTGCCCGTCGATGTCGGTCGCTGTGCCGCGTTTTGTCCCGTCGATAAACACCGACGCGCCTATCACAGGCTCTTCTTCCTCGTTTACAACTCGGCCTTCGACGCTAAAGGTTTGTGCCACAGTCGTTAATGCGGTCAAGCCTATTATTATGAATAAAACCAATCTTTTTGCCATATGTTGAAAATTATTTATTCCCGTTCCGCTTCCCCCGCCGGATGTGGCGGAGGAAGAACGGGATTGGTTATTTTTACAGATACCTTTAAGGTAATTGTCGTTGACAATTCACTTTCGTGTGGCCTCCTCAGGAA
>JBJEKE010000339.1:0-1936 GCA_051878475.1 Muribaculaceae bacterium
CGATATGCCTTCACCGATGCCAATCTGCGCATCGACCACCGATTCTCAGACAATGTAACTGCTTATGCCATTGGTTATCTCAGCAGCGACAACTTGAAATTCGGTGAGCGTAAATTCCAAAACGAAGAGAGCGAAACCGAGTTCTTCGACGAAAGCACCAACCAACTTAAGTGGGGCAGCGTAGGCGCCTTGGGTGCAGTTAAAGCCCTAATCGGGGTAGGATTGTTCAGCACCAATCTGTATTGGGTGAACTATTCATCGGAGTATCAGCAGAAAACCGACTACCAGACCAATATGGATGACCCTTCAACTTATAGCTACAACCATAATGCTACCGACAATTCTATGTCGGATTTCGGCATCAACTTGCAATATAATATCGACATCTCGCAGAAGTATCGTCTTCAGGCCGGAGCCGAATGGGTTAGCCACCATTATCGGCCTGAGGGGCTTATCAGCGCATCGCTGACCGATGGCACGCTGACCGACCATTCGAATTCCGACAAACGTATCGGCGCAAATACCTTGGCTGCGTGGGCTGATAATGAACTGACTCTTACCGACCGCCTGGCGTTGAGCCTTGGGTTGCACTATCGCTGGTATGGTTCGGAAGGGGTGTCGCATAATTCGCTTGAACCGCGTGTGGGTGTGCGATTGAGCCTTTCCGGCAAATTGAGCATTAAGGCGGGATATGCGCTCACCACTCAGTATGTGCAACAAGTGTCGAACAACTATGTGAGCCTACCCACCGATTTGTGGCAACCGATAGCCGGACGGTTCAAGCCATTGCATAGCCATCAGTTTTCAGCCGGATTGTATGGAAATCTGTCGCCGAATCTGTATTTCTCGGCCGAGGGCTGGTATAAGCGGATGTTTAATCTGTTGGAATATCGAGAAGGCATTTCGTCGCTGAATCCGAATATCGAGTGGAGCGAGAAACTCACCTTAGGACGTGGCTGGGCATATGGAGCCGACTTGGCTGTCAACGGAAACTATGGCCCTGTGTCGCTGTCGCTTGGCTACGGGCTAATGTGGAATTGGCGCAAGTTTGCCAACCTGAACCAAGGCAGGAAGTTTCCCGCCAAGTTCGACAATCGACACAAGATAAACCTCAACGCCACTTATAAGCCGACAAATCGCATTGAGTTTACGGCCGGATGGACATATACTACCGGCAACCGCCTCACTCTGTCGCTGTATAATTACGATTACAATAAGACATTCTTCCCACAGTCTCCATCAATTGAAATACCTCACAATTCAATACTCAACGAAGGAATCAGCTACTATTCATCGCGCAATAATGTGCGGTTGCCGGCTTATCACCGGCTCGATTTGGGAATGAGCGTGTTCAGCAATTACAAGAACGGACGGCGTGGAATATGGAACGTAAGCATCTATAATGCCTATTGCCATATGAACTCGGTGACAATAACCAAGGATGGGTACGACCTTATGTCGGCTAACCACGACCACCGGGTGTTTAAAACATTCTCATTCATTCCAATTATACCTTCGTTTTCCTATACTTATATCTTCTGATGAATATGAAATATTTTATATTGATATTATTGGCTTTAGCGGGGCTTGCTTCGTGCTACGATGAAATTGACATGACTGCTTATCGTGAGCAGGAGGGCATGAACAAACTTGCGCTAAACTCGGTAATTCAGCCCGATTCGGTGATTTGCGCTGCTGCCACTTTTCGTCCTTCCACGAGCCCTGAATAGTTCCCGAGTGGTTCTTGACCTCGACAATTATCACTCCGCGGTGACTGATAATCAGCGCGTCCAGCTCCGACCTGCCGCGCTTATACCGCACGGGCAGATTGAAGAAGATGATGTTGTTGCCGCCAAGCTTCTTACACGCCTTGTATAGCAGCTTCTCACCGCGTCTGCCGCTGTTGAGAATGTTATACTGCCGCGCCAGAAAGATA
>JBJEKE010000340.1:0-7830 GCA_051878475.1 Muribaculaceae bacterium
AATTACTTTGCGACCATTGCCGATGCCGATAATTATTTCCCGAGTCCGTCGGAATTTGTCTATACCTTGCCAAACATTGCGCTTGGCGAGATTGCCATCTACAATCACTTCAACGGCGAGACATCGCTGTTCATATTACCTGACAATTGTGAAAAGCTGCGTTCGACACTTATAGAATCGGCATTTGCCGACCCCTACACACAACGAGTGATTGCCGGAACCATAAATTACGATTCCGACAGCAGTTTCGTGGCCGATATTGCCACATATCATCGTATTAAAGATTCTTGACCGGACGGCAAGGATTGCCTACTGCCACGGTGCCTGCCGGGATGTCTCTAACTACCACCGAGCCGGCTCCGATGGTGCAACCGTCGCCAATGCTTACCCCCGGCAGTATGGTGCAGTTGCCGCCAATCCACACATTGTTGCCCACGGTAATCGGTTTGGCCCATTGCACCATAGCGTTGCGTGCATCGACGTCGGTAGGGTGGCAGGGTGTGAAGAATCCGCACCCGGGCCCGATAAACACGTTGTCGCCGAAACTTACCGGTGCCTCATCGAGGATGGTAAGCCCGAAATTGGCGAAGAAATTGTTGCCAACTGAAATGTTTATGCCGTAGTCGCAATAGAAAGGCTGGTTGATGCGTGGATTCTCGCCGCAATGCCTGAGTATGCTTTGCAGAGCAGCTTCCTTCCCGGCATAGTCGGTAGGGGAGATTGCGTTGAATGCTGCCACACGGGTTTTCACGACGTTGAGCAGAGCTATGATGTTCTCCTCCATAGCATCATAAACCTCGCCCGATAGCATCTTATGCCATTCGGGCGAGGTGGTGGCCGCCTGTATCAGACGGCCCATTTCGTTATCGTTCATATATCGTTTTTATTCAAGAGAGCGAAGCAATGCGCGCGATTCCTCGACAAGCTGGTCGATGTTGAGCTCAGCCGGTATTTCGGTTGGAGTGAACTTCTTCAGTTGGCTTTCAAGGCGTTCGAGTTTCTTTCCCTTTAGCTCACTGCGCAGTATGGCAATTTTCTCGTAGTCCTGAATGCCCTCAACCAGGCGCTTAAAGCGAATGCTTGAGCCGCCAGGGTAGGTGATGGCGCAGTCGCCGGCTGCCCATGTGCGGAAACGGCTGTCTTGCCAAGCATTCTTCACCCAGCTGTTGTAGGCCCATCGCAGATATCCGCTGTAACCGGCAGCAGCCGAGTGCCAGCCGAGGAATGTGCTTTCGGATGGTCCTGAAAAAGTGAATGTGTTAGGACGTTCCGGGCTGCAGCAGGTGTAGAATGTAATCTTGTTGCCTTTGGCAAGGTGATTGCTGAGTTGCTCACCTTCGAGCAGCGGTTGCTGATACGAGAAACTGATGTCGTACATGCGTTCCGACACTTCCGGACCGTAGTAGTTGATGGCACCTTCAATGCGCCAGTGCTTGTCGCTCTTATAGATGATTTTGTAGGCAGGCTCGAGCATATCTTTCGGACGTTCGTCCATTGCTATGCATGTGATTCCGAACCAACCTTTTGCCTTCAGATGGGCTGCAAAATCGGTTAGCATTGGCAGCAGATATTCCTCATATTCTTTCGAGCCCGGTTCCAGGCGTTTCTGTATGGTGCAGTTGCGTGCCTCGTCGAAATATTCGAAAGTGAGGTGCCAAGGGAGGATGGTATAACAGTCAATCTGCCGGGTGATGCCACAGCTCATCATAAATTCAATCCAGCGGTCAAACACTCGATAGTCGTAGCTCCACTTGCCGTCGATGCTCTTGTGCTTGCCAATCATGCTTTCAAACGGGTCTTCTGTTTGCGAGTTCCAAGGGTGCTGGATAATGCTTGCGGTAATCACTTTCTGACCGGCATTGGCGAGGTCTTCCATCAACGGGCGCATAAGGTCGAAGTGTTCCTTGCTCCAGAGTGGAACATCGAAGAATCGAGCCACAGCATAAGGGTTCTGCCACAGGTCGAGGTGAAATCTCCAGTCGGCAGGATTCGGGAGTTGGCGCTTGCCCACGGTGAGCGAAATCGGTAAGGTCATCTCTGAGCCGTCGACTGTGGCTGTGAGTGTGCCTCGGTACTTTCCCGGGGCGGCGTCGGCTGGTATGTTAATTTCAATCCACAGTGGGCGCAGAGTCTGCGGTGCTGCATTCAGTGTGGCTTGTGGCGAGAGGCGGTCGGCAACGAGAACCGAGTCGTAAACGGCAGTCATATGGTTGCCTTGGTCGACTTCACCGTGAATATTGCGGTAAGAGTCGCTCATGATGTAGCGCACGAAATAGCGGTTGATGGCCGATGCTGCAATGGTGGACTTCCCGCAGCGCAGGTCGCTGACGGTGAAGCTGATGGTGCCGCCTTCCGGAGCCATTACCACAGCCTGGGCGTTAACGCGTTCGCCACGCCATCCGTAAAGGTTCAGAGTCTTGCTGGTGATAGGCACTTCGTTGAGTTTATAGCGATGGTCGGTGCTTCCCCAGCCGAGCGATGGTGCGGTCACTTGGCTCCAGGCTTCAAGTGAAGCCGGATGAGGGTCGGGCAATTCAAAATCAGCAGGTGCTGAGGCGCTCAAGGCTATAGATGTGAGCAGTGCCGCCGAAACAATCAGAAAGTTTCTTTTCATGATAATCTGTTTCTTTTTATTTGGTTATTAATAAACAATAGGGTACAATGCCTTGGTGTGAGTTGGCGGGGATGGCAACTTGTATGTCCAGCGACATTGTCGATAAAAATGCTGTTACAAATATACCTATTTTTGCCGACACTTCGACCTATTTGCATTATCTTTACGGAAAATTAGCAATATAAGATATGAAGAATCTATTTCTGATGCTGTTGTCGGCTCTTGGCATTTGCACTGCATGCAGTGCTTCTGATGGTTCGAAGGTTGAGGTGCTCGAGCCTAAGGTGTTCATTGAAATGGCCAATTCCGACACCACGGCTGTGATTCTTGATGTGCGCCGGCCCGACGAGTATGCCGATGGACATCTGGAGAAGGCCGTGAACCTTGATTGGCTCAATGAGGATGTTTTTGCCAAAGGTATGTCGAATCTCGACAAAAGTCGCACCTACTATATCTATTGCCGTAGCGGGCGTCGCAGCAATGCTGCTGCCGTGAAGATGCAAGCCGAGGGTTTCACTGTGTTCGACATGAAGGGCGGTTATCTTCGGTGGACCGAACAGGGCTTCCCTACAGTGCGCTGACAGAATGGCTTTTGAGGTGTATAATATGGAGGTGTGGCAGATGGAGGACGCTATCACCACGGTGGTTGATGCCAATGGCTTTGCTGTGTGGCGTCTGCATTTTGCCGATGGGTGCTTAGACCTTGAGCTCACCGAGCATCTCACCGACGATACAGCCTCGATGCTCGCCGGCCAGTTTCCGATTGCTGCCGATTATTGCGGCGAGGGGCGTAGGGGCTCGGTGTTCGCTCTATCAATTTGATTGTTAACCATTAAAATCCTTAAACCATGACAAAATGGTTAGTCATAGCCTTGGTGTGCTTTATCATTTACAGGGTGATGAGTTACAAGGATCGTAAGGCAAAAAAGGTTGCGGCATTCCGCGATTTCGTTATGCGGATGTCGCGTCAGGGCCGTTTCGTCGATTCAAACTATAATTCGTTGAGTGTAAACAGTGTAAATGGGGTCGATGATTGCATTGATGGCATTGATGTGAGTCAGCTCAACGAAATTCTTGCTAACCGTTCGTATGTGCTGCGTTGGCACAACGAGACTCTTTCGATTGAGCGCCGTCCAATAGATGTTGAAATAACCGAAATAAACGACTGATACAATGGTTGGTAACTATCGTGTGGTAACACTGTGCGGAAGCACCCGCTTCAAGCAACAGTTCATCGAGGCGCAAAAGAGGCTTACTCTTGAGGGTCGCATTGTCATTTCTGTTGGTCTTTTCGGACACAGTGGCGACACTGAGGTGCTTGCCGATGGGGTCAAGATGATGCTTGACGATATGCACAAGCGTAAAATCGATATGGCCGACGGAATTTTCGTAATCAATGTGGGTGGTTACATAGGCTCGTCCACCCGCTCTGAGATTGAGTATGCCATTGCCCAAGGCAAGACGGTTGAGTATCTGGAGCCTTAGCGCTGAATTTCGAGACGGAGCACCCTGATGTTATGGTCTTCGCCTTGGTAAAGGCGAGGGTCGACAACAGTTTCGCCTGTGGCTGTGAATCCGCACTTCTCCATCACTCGTCCCGAGGCCGGATTGTCCTCGAAATGTCCGCTGATTAGCGATGCTATTGTGGTGTGGCGTTTGATGTAGCCAATCATCATCTTTAGTGCCAATGTGCACAGCCCGCGATTCCAGTATGGCTTACCAACCCAGTATCCCACCGTGGGCTCGTCGTGACGCGAGGGCAGTGCGCAGTCGCACGATGGCCCATAGCCCATTGCTCCCACCAGCTCGTCGGTATCGTTAAGCACAATGGCCCATGTGGTGGGGTTGATGAACACGTTCACAATTATAAATAGGCTTTCCAAATCATTCACGTGTGGACTCCATCCGGCACGTGGCCCCACGTCGGGATCGCTGGCAAGTTCGTACAGCCGTTGCGAGTCGTTGGCATTCCAGGGCCGTAGGTATATTTCGGGTATAGTTGCGTCTCTGATTATGGGTGCTTCAGTTTGCTTCATTTGATTGTCAAATTTTATGTAAAAGTAATTGTTAGTTGCGGCATCTGCAAATACTTCGCGGAAGGGCTATTCAGCGGTTTCGTACTGCGCTGCTGCCTCACGTAGTTTCTTGGCCATGAATGACACTGCATTCCTTGGCGAGAGTAACTTAACTCCAGGCCCGAACGACATCATTGTGGAATACATCTCTATGTTTATCACTACATCGATGCTGAAGATGCAGCTGCCGTCGTCGCGGTTGCAGCTCACAAGCTTTTGCGAGGGGTGCACCGGCTTGGTGGCTATGTAGCGGCTTTGCTCGCGCGTGGCGCTGAATGTTATGTGTTGCGGTTTGTTGCCTATGTTTTTCGTCACTCCAATCACATCGTCGAAGAAATGCTGCGAATCGAAGCGGGGATTTTCGCGATATGGCACATCGCTGGGCTCAATGCTCACAATGCGGTCGAGCGCAAGATTAAACATCAAAAGGTCGGTGGCGCGGCTGCAGAACAGAAACCACCGGTTGCGGAACTCTTTCAGCAGATATGGGAATACAACATATTCCTGTGGCTTTCGTGCTGAGAACGACTGGTAGGTTATCCGCAGGCTTTGCCGCTGTGCAATGTAGTTGTAAAGCGGATTAAGCAGCTTCAGCCCTTTCAGATTGGGTACATTGTCGAAGCGCACTATCGGCTTGCGATTGTGCTTGCTTATGGCGAGCTTTTCCTGCAGGCGGCTCACCACGTCGCTCATCTCGGCAAATTGTTCGAAATTGTCGAGTTGGCGTAGCATATCCACCGCTTCGTGCAGCACCTGGTAGTCGTTTTCCGACATCGGCATGTTCATGATGCTGAAATCGGGGTCGGAGTAGCGATAGTATTTCTGGTCGTAAACCTCGATGGGAGCGTTGTAGCCCAGTTTGTCGGAGCGCATAGTCTGCAGGTCCATCTGCACAGTGCGCACACTCACCCCCTTGCTGATACCCTCGCAATCGTACAGGGCATCAGAGCATGCGTCGACCAGGTCGTTGAGTGTCCAGCGTCGGTAGGTATTGCGAAGACAGTTGTCGATGGTCTTGTATCGTATAAGTGCGTTCTTATTGGCCGGCATATTGTTTTGTGTTTTAGCATTATTGGCAAATATAGCACTATTCTACGCAATCTATTTGCGTAGATGCGAATAATTGTTGATTTCCTGTGATTTTTTCGTTACTACGCAAAAACATTGCGTACAGGCATAGTTTCTTTGCATCGGTGTTCGTCAGGCTTCGGACTTGGCGACCGTCGAACGATGGTAATGTGCACTATCTTTTTGTCCCAAGCAAAGCTGTGCCCCGTACTTAATTATTAACTAAAAAACTACACTGAACAAATGAATGTAACAATTATCAACAACCACCCGGTAAAGATATGGACCGACTTTGTCGAGGATTCGGCAATGAGCCAGATTGAACATCTGGCAAACTTGCCCTTCCTGTTCCATCATCTTGCCATAATGCCCGATGTGCACGCCGGGAAGGGTATGCCTATAGGCGGCGTTCTGGCTTGCTCCGACGCGGTGATTCCCAATGCTGTGGGTGTAGATATCGGGTGTGGAATGTGTGCGGTGAAAACCAACTGGAACGTGGCCGAAATTGGTCATGAGGTGCTGCGCAAGCAGATTATGCGCGGCATCAGAAAGCGCATTCCTCTCGGGCGCGACCATCACAAGGTGGCTCAGGACCCCGAAACGCTTCCCGCCGGACACGACATTGACCGAACCACCATCGTTAAGCGCCGCCAGGAATCCATACTCAAGGAAATCGGCACCCTCGGTGGCGGCAACCACTTTATCGAGCTGCAGAAGGATGAGCAGGGCTCGTTATGGATTATGATTCATTCCGGCTCGCGAAATCTTGGCAAGCAGGTGGGCGACCACTACAACACTATAGCCGCTACGCTGAACAAACGATGGCACTCATCGGTGCCGGCAGAGTTCAACTTGCCGTTCCTGCCGATGGGTACATCTGAGTTTGGCGATTACTGGCGCGAGATGAAGTATTGCGTCGACTTTGCGCTGTGCAACCGACGTCTGATGATGACGCGCATCGAGGAGGTACTTGCCGATGCGTTGCCGGGCATCGAGTTTGAACCTATGCTCAACATTGCCCACAACTATGCCGCCGTCGAGCACCACTTTGGCCACGATGTGGTGGTGCACCGCAAGGGCGCCACTCAGGCCCGAGCCGGCCAGTTGGGAATCATCCCAGGCTCGCATGGTACGGCATCCTATATCGTTGAAGGCCGGGGCAACCCCGAATCGTTCTGCTCGTGCTCGCACGGCGCAGGCCGCGCATTGAGTCGCACCGCTGCCGTAAAGACACTCGACATGGCACAGGAGGTGAGCCGCCTCGATGCCATGGGCATTGTACATGCCATCCGCACCCAGGCCGATATGGAGGAGGCCTCGGGCGCATACAAGGACATCGAGCAGGTGATTGCCAACGAAGCCGACCTGGTAAGCATCGTGACACGCCTCCTCCCAATAGCCGTGATCAAAGGCTAAACGCTATCAATAAATTGTGGCGGCGGAAGTTGCTTTTCCGTCGCCACTTTACTATCATTGACGTATCATAAACATTACACACTAATTTTTTCTCGATTATGAAAACATCGGTCTACACACATTCATCATTCACGTCCATAATAACCATAATTGAACGTGACGATGGAAACAAGAAACAAACGATGGCGCCGACGCCAAATGTACCGCAAGTTTAATGGCAGAATGAAGTTGTATGCCGCCTGTAGAATGGTGAACCATGAAATGCACTGGTTTGAATTGGCAAAGACCCACTGGGCGCAGGTGTATAAAACCACCGGCAAACCGTGTAGCTGTCCTTTATGCAGCGGCGACAAGTATGACCGTCTGGTCTACAAAGCCATAACCCGCCGTATACTCAAGGAAGCCGAGCAGGAATAGTCTGTCCTCCGGAAAAATGTCATCCCAACGGCCCACGTCAATAATGTTAGAGCGAAAGGACCGCTGGGATGCCATTGTGATTTGCTTTCAAATTAGTATCTTTGACGTATCATAAACATTTCGCATTTACCGAGGCATATACGGTTGTCAGTTGTGATTTGCTTTCAAATTAGTATCTTTGACGTATCATAAACATTGGTTTTATCAATATCCTCTGCTATGTAATAGTTGTGATTTGCT
>JBJEKE010000341.1:0-7830 GCA_051878475.1 Muribaculaceae bacterium
TGTAGTTCTCGACAAGAAGAACAAGGCCAACATAAAAGTGGAGGCCAACGTGCCATTGAGCGGAAAGGCAACAGTATCGGTGAGCCCGGTAAAGGCCGCAGCATTCAAGCTTGCACTGCGCATCCCATCGTGGGCCGACAACGCCAAGGCATCGGTAAACGGCGAGCCGGTAGAAGTGATGCACCGCGGAGGTTACATCTATCTGAACCGCACATGGCGCGCCGGTGATGAGGTGGAACTCGACTTTGGCATCTCCACAAAGGTAGTACGCCTCAACAATTGCCAAGCCATCGTGCGAGGCCCGATGGTGTTTGCCCGCGACGCTCGCTTTGACGACGGCGATGTCGACGAGACCCTTGCTATTGCAGCCAAGAACGGTGTGGTCGATGCCATCATCGACGAGCATCCGTCGGCACCATTTGCATGGATAACCATAAAGGTTCCCGTTGAACGCGGCACATATGGCGAAGCCACCAAAGACAGCGGGCCGAAGACAGTGAAGATGTGCGACTTCAGCTCGGCCGGCAACGACTGGAAGATGTCGAGCCGCTACCGGGTGTGGTTGCCACGTACATTCGATGTGATGCTGCCTCCGGCAGAACGCTAAACAGCAGAACAGGCATAAAGGAAGTGCAGTTCCCGGGACGGGAGCTGCACTTCTTTTGATAAATGTGACATTTTACATCTTGGTTGTGGTGGAGCAATTCACCATTACTGCCTGATTGCCAATCTGCAGACGGAAGTCGCCCTGCTCGAGAACCCATTGGCCATCATAGCCCACAAACGCCAGATCGCGACCCTTGATGGAGAGTTCTACAGTACGGGTTTCGCCGGGAGCGAGGTCGATCTTCTTGAAAGCACGCAAGCGGCGGTTTTCGGGCACGAGGGATGCCACCATATCGCGGCTGTAAAGCATCACCACTTCTTTGCCGGCACGTTTGCCGGTATTTGTAACGTCGATGCTCACTGTCAGGTTGTCGTCGGCAGTGAACGATGTGCGGTTAACCTTGATGTTAGAATATTCGAACGAAGTGTAGCTGAGACCGAATCCGAAAGGCCACTGCACCGAAACCTCGGAGTTATAGTCGTAAAGGCCACCCATCTTCTCCGACTCCTCGCTCACACGATAATCGTAAGTGGTAAGGCTTGCTTGATGCCGGGGATATGTGTAAGGCATCTTTCCGCTGGGGTTCACCTTTCCGATAAGGATGTTGGCCAAAGCGTCGGCGCCGTAGTTGCTCGGGAGCAGGACATCGACAACAGCATCGGCAAGAGGTTCGATGTCGCTGATAATGCGCGGACGGCCCTCGTTAAGAATCAGGACGATAGGCTTACCGGTAGCGGCAAGAGCCTTGACCAGATTGCGTTGGTTTACAGACAGAGCGAGGTCGTCGAGATTTCCCGGGGTTTCGCAATAAGAGTTTTCGCCCACACAAGCGAGGATAACATCGACATTCTTTGCGGCAGCCACCGCTTTCTCAATTTCCGGTACATTCTCCTCGAAGTAGCTACCCTCGGGCACATAAGTAACACCTTGTTCGAGCACGATGTTTTCCTTGCCGAAAGTGTTGCACATGGCTTCGTAAATGGTGTTGTACTTTTCGGCATATCGATCGGCGAGATGGCCCTGCCAGGTATAGCTCCAACCGCCGTTAAGGCAACGCATCTGGTTGGCGTTAGGACCGGTGACGAGAATCTTCGTTCCCATAGCCAACGGGAGGATGTTGTTTTTGTTCTTCAGAAGAATTTCCGACTCCTCGGCAGCACGAAGCGATTTTTCGGCAAATTCCTTTGAGGCGAACAAGGGATAATCCTTTTCCTCGGTGTTGGGGCGGTCGAACAGGCCGAGACGATACTTGAAGCGGAGAATGCGTGTAACGGCATCGTCGATGCGGCTCATCGGCACACGCCCCTCTTTCACGAGTTCGATAAGCAGAGTGCAGAAATCAACGTTATACGGTTCCATGGCCATGTCAACACCGGCATTTATAGCCATGGCGATAGCGTCCTTTTTGTCGGCAGCCACATGCTCACGGGTGTATAGGTTGTTGATGTCGGCCCAGTCGGTAACAATCATGCCGTCCCAGTTGAGTTCCTCCTTAGTCCACTGAGTGAGCCAGCGATAGCTCGAATGCACCGGCACACCATTAATCGAGCCACTATTAGCCATGATTGTGAGAGCTCCGGCCTCAATGCAAGCCTTGAAAGGTGCGAAGCACTTCTCGCGAAGGTCGGACTCGCTGATATAAGCCGGTGTACGGTCCTTACCGGTGCGAGCCATGCTATAGCCAAGATAATGCTTTGCAGAAACGCCAATATGATATTGGTCGATATTATTTCGGTCGGGTCCCTGGAAACCACGTACCTGAGCGGCACCCATTATGGAGTTGACCAGCTGGTCCTCGCCAAAGTTTTCCCACACTCGCGGCCAGCGAGGGTCGCGAGCCATGTCGACGGTAGGCGAATAAGTCCACGGGATATTACAAGCACGAGTTTCGTAGGCGGTTATTGAGGCAGCCTCCTCGGCGAGTTCCGGATTGAATGAGGCGCCCACATTGATGTTCTGCGGGAAGAATGTAGCGCCATTGGTGTAGGAAGCTCCATGGTTTTGGTCAGTACCATACACAAGCGGAATGCCGATTTTCTCCATTGCGAGATTCTGCATGCGAGTAACCACAGCCTGCCATTCAGCCGGGGTCTGCGCCACAGTGTATGGAGGATTTAACAGAGAGCCAATCTTGTAAACCTCGAAGGCATCGTTCACCTTTTTCTCATCGAAAGTGAATTTGCCGTCAGGGTAATCGGCGAGAGCCTCGATAGTGAGCTCAGTCATCTGCCCCACTTTCTCCTCGAGAGTCATTTTGGCAAGGCGTTCGGCAATAAGGCTTTCTACATCGGCCTCAGAACTTTTTTGGCACGAAAAGAGAGCCAACAAAAGCAAAGTCGCAAAAAGCGACGAAACTATTCGGTTCATGATTATATTGATTATATATTAAATTTTCAGGTCAAAAGGTTATTAAACATTTACCATGACAAATATAGCCAAATATTTTTTCAAAAAATTATTATATTTGCATAAAATCCCCCATGTTGTTAGCAACAGCCTGGAAAACTTATTTATATGAACCGTAGACACTTTATCAGCAGCATAGCACTTGCCGGAGCTTCATTGGCTGGATCGGCACTGCCACTGAAAGCAGCCGAAACCGTAAGAGAAAAGGCAAAACGACTATTTAAGTCGCCATCGGGCTTCACCCTGTGGCAACTCCCCTCTCAACACAACGACATAGGCAATTCCTATGTTCTTCTCACCGACAAAGGCAGAGTGGTGGTTATGGACGGCGGCACCTACCAGGAGGCCGACTATCTGCGTGGATTTATCGAGGCGCTTGGCAACGAGGTTGAAGCGTGGATAATCTCGCATCCTCACCCCGACCATATGGGAGCATTGAACGAAATTCTCAAACGACAGTGGACAATGAAGATAAATCGGGTGTACCACTCACGAGTGAGCGATGCTTTCTTTGACTGCGAGCCCGACTACAGTGCCCGCGGCCGCGAATACTATGCCACGCTCGACAAGAGCGGCATCCCCGTTACCGACTACACCGAAGCAGGCGACATGCTGCAAATCGATGGGTTGAACATGAAAATCCTCGGTGTGAAAAACGAGGACATAGGCAACTACAACGATTCGTCGTTGATTATCCGAGCATGGGACAAGCACAAATCGGTGCTGTTTCTGGGCGATGCCGGAGCCGAACAGGGCAACAGGCTGCTTGCCGGCCCATATGCCTCCGACCTCGACTGCGACTACATCCAGATGTCGCACCACGGGCAACGCGGCTGCTCGGAAGAGTTCTACAAGACAGTGAAATTCCATGCCTGCCTGTGGCCAACGCCACTGTGGGTGTGGAACAACGATGGCGGACAAGGCATCAACACCGCCCATTTGAAAACCTTCGACACTCGCCGTTGGATGGACGAGAAAGGCATCAAGGAGCACCACGTTAGCTGTCTGGAAGGCATCTGGCGCCTCGACTGAAATTAATCCAAAACAACCATAAATGTCATGAACCGACGAAATTTTCTCCAACGGCTCGCCCTGACGGGCGCCGCACTGGCCTTGGCGAACTCACCTATTAAGGCCGCTAATTCGGCCCGCCAACAAGTGAAGCGGCTGTTCAAGTCGCCATCGGGATTCACTCTGTGGCAACTCCCCTCGCAACACAACGACATTGGCAACTCCTACGTGCTTCTAACCGATAAAGGGCGCGTGGTGGTGATGGACGGAGGGCAACCCCACGAGGCCGACTATCTACGTGGATTTATCGAGGCACTTGGCAACGAAGTAGAGGCATGGATTATCTCGCACCCTCACCCCGACCATATGGGTGCGCTGAACGAAATTCTCAAGCGCCCATGGACAATGAAAATCAACCGAGTGTACCATTCACGCCTTACAGCCGAGATGATTGACCACGAGCCGCAATGCCGCGACCGCGTGAATGAATACTATGCCAACCTCGACAAAAGCGACATTCCGGTAACCGATATCAAGAATCCGGGCGACATTATAAGAATTGACGGGCTTAACATGAAGATTCTGGCAGTCAAGAATCCTGAATTCCACAACTACAACGATTCGTCGGTGGTAATCCGGGCATGGGACAAACGCAAATCGGTGCTGTTTCTGGGCGATGCTGGAGAAGGCGAAGGACAGAAGCTCCTCGACGGTCCATATGCCTCCGACCTCGACTGCGACTACATACAGATGGCCCACCACGGCCAGAACGGATGCAACGAGCACTTCTATAAGACAGTGAAGTTCAACGCCTGCATATGGCCCACACCGATGTGGGTATGGAACAACGATGCCGGCAAAGGCACCAACACCCACATACTGAAGACCTTCGACACTCGCCGCTGGATGGAGGAGAAGGGGATCAAGGAGCACCATGTGAGCTGTCTGGAAGGGATCTGGCGCCTCGACTAAACATAAAAAGGGCCGCACCGATTATTACACCGGATGCGGTCCTCCCCTATCTATCAACCAAAATTACAGATTACTTGATTTCGATTGCACGTTGCGCGTTAGCTTCCTCTTCCTTGGTAAACTTAGGCAACTTTATTTCGAGTACACCATCGTTAACCTTGGCCGAGATTTTATCCTTATCGACATTGTCAGGCAGGATGTAGGTCTGCTGATAATTCGAATAAGAGAATTCACGACGCAAATAGTGCTCTTTCTTGTTTTCCTCCTTGTGCTCAAGCTTGTTCTCGATAGCCACTTCGAGGTTGCCGTCGTTATTAATATTTATACGGCAATATTCTTTTTTAATACCAGGAGCGGCGAGTTCCATCGTATACTCTTTAGCATCTTCCTTAACATTTACGGCAGGAGCTGTTGCGCTAACTTTAGGTGTCCACTCGCCGTCGAAGAAATCATCAAACATTGTTGGGAACCAACTTCTATTCATTACTGGTAGCATAATTAAAACCTCCTAATTATATTTTTAGTTCCGGATTCCTGGGCTCTTTATGAGCTTCGGTTTCCTTGGATTCCTCTGCCCTTTCGAGCTCAGTTTCCGCCTATAGATTTGCAATATTTATGCCAACTCAAAATGAATAAAAATTGTCATAGACAAGGCTCAGAAATGTCATATTTCTGCCTTTTTGTCCACTTATCCGGAGCGTGAGGCTAATTGTCAGCGAGAGGTTCGATAGGCGACGCTGCCATCACCTTTCGTGCACGCTCAAGGTCGCATTCAAAAACATAAATACGCGGTTCCCACAGCGATGCCGGGCCGTAGAGGCTGTTCATCACCTCGTTTGAAATCATGCATGGGATTCCGTTGGTTTCGAGCACGCCCTTAGCCATACTTGCTTCGATAGAATCGTGATAGGTGTCGAGCACCACCAGTTTTTCATTGTTGTAATCCATAATATAACCGATTTATAGTGAAACAGGAAATTTACGGTAAAGTTCATCGTCGTTACACTGAGGAGCAATTCCATATAGGGATATGCACGCCCGGCGATAGTTGTCGGCACTGATGACCTTTACCATAAACACATCGTCGGATGGGCTGCCCGAGCCAAGGTCGAAATCAAGATTCGAAAGAACAGATACCGGCTTGGATGCCAATTCGAAACCGAATCGCGATGCATACCAGGACTGAAGCGAATGTGGGAATGGGATGGTGACAACCACATCGGCGCCACAGCAACCAAACAGCCGATTCACCACTTTAACCGCCACACCCTTTCCGCGATGCTCGGCAGCAACCGCCAATGCATATAAATATGCCACCGTTAGACCCGATTCAGAGCGGAAGAGCGGGAAATGCACCATTGCCAAAGGATGATGCAGCTCGTCGCGCTCAAAAATATAGTTGTCGGGAGTGACAAACCTATGCAAATACTCCGCGATGAATTCGGGTTCGTCGCCAAAAGCATCGTGCCAAAGAGTGGTTATGCCAGCTATGTCGTCGGTTGGAATCATTGCCGTAAGTGTTATCATTGGAAATCGACAAGCTCGATATCAAAAATCAAGGTAGAGTTAGCGGGGATGTTATCCACACGCTTGCTCCCATAGGCATATGTTGCAGGGATATATACTCTCCATTTGTCGCCCTTGTGCATACGGATAAGAGCCACTTGCCAGCCGGCAATAACGTCGCGCACGCGGAACGGTTCGATTACGGGCGACGAATCGTCGCTACGGTCGAACTCACGGCCATCGATGAGTGTACCACGATACCGCGTCATCACCACACTACCCAATACCGGGCATTTTGTGCCGTCGCCACTACTGAGCACCTCGACGAGCACCCCGCCTTGCAATTTCACGACATCCTTCTCGGCGGCCTTTGCGCGCAGGAAATCGATATTAGCCTGTTTGTATTCTTCTTTGTTCATATAATCACGAAAACGAGGCCACGAAGGCCTAATCAATGCACGAAAATACTCAAAAAAGACAATAATAGCAACACCTGAGCACTGAGAATTGTTCAGAAACGATTCTTCGCCATATAAAGGAGACCAAATAAAATAAAAATTGTAAGTTTGTAAATAATTAGCTCTTAACCCTATTTTCAAGCACAAAATAAATATGAAAAAAGGACTATCATCGATAATGCTGTTGATGCCAACAATATGCTCATGGGCAGAAACGCCCGAGGCCGACATGCCGATGAACATAATACATATAATGTCCGATGACCACTCTTACCAGACCATCAGCGCCTATGGCCACGTGTTGGGGCGTATGGCACCAACGCCGAACATCGACCGTCTGGCTAATGAGGGGATTCTGTTCCGGCAGGCTTTCGTTGAGAACTCACTTTCCACTCCCAGCCGTGCATGCTTTATGACCGGGCTCTACAGCCACCAGAACGGACAGCGTAGACTTGGAGAAGGCATCGACACCACAAAGGTGTTCTTCTCTGAGATTCTTCAGCAGCATGGCTATCAAACCGGTGTGGTAGGCAAATGGCATATGCATTGCGAGCCAAAAGGATTCGACTATTACCACGTTCTTCGCGACCAAGGCGAATACTATAATCCGGGATTCAAAAGTCGGGACAGCAACGGGGAGTATATCCGCGAAGAGGGATATGCCACCACCCTAACCACCGACCACGCCATTGAGTTTTTACAACAATGCGACCGCAGAAAGCCGTTCTGCCTGCTTGTGCACCACAAAGCGCCACATCGCAACTGGATGCCCGACATAAAATACGCAGAACTTTATGAAGATGTGGAGTTTCCATATCCCGAGACCTTCAACGACGACTATTCCACCCGTTGCGATGCCTCAAGAACCCA
>JBJEKE010000342.1:0-1920 GCA_051878475.1 Muribaculaceae bacterium
GCTCTTCCACTTCCTTCCCGCACCTTTGGTGCAGTGGAAACGTTGATTGTGGAGGCCTTGTTTACTCGACACACAGCAGCGCATCCTGTCCGGGAGTCTCACCCGGTTCCCTTTTCACCGGAGATGGCCGAACGCCACCTTCCGACACCAATTTCGCCTCAAAGATACTGCTTAATTTTCATATTATGCACTTTCTTCGATATTTTTTCTTCATCGGCACGAAAAAGGCGGAAAAAGGCGGACGCCACATGGCACCCGCCTTTACTGTATCGTAAAATGCAGTATCAGAACTGATAGCGGACCTTAAGACGGTCGATGGCCACATATGTGGGGGTGTTGATACCCCATTGGCCTGAGTCGGTCGATTCGAAAGTGAAATATATCGACGATACCTCGCCAAGGGGCTTGAGGTCGACCATGGTCCATGTATCGAGGAGTGTTGTCGACGATTCGGTATAGTTGGCAAGGTCAACTTCCACGCTCGACACCTCTTCGCCATCGAGCACGCCATGTACTATGAGCGTAAACTTGTCGCCCGGCTCAAACTTCTTGCTCCACGATGTACCGTTCTTGATTGCATAGTACACATAGCTGGTGTTGGTTACATACATATGCTGCGGAACGAAAGTCAGATCATCCACCGACTTCACCGTGAGAGTGTGGTCGGTGTCGGTATCGCTGTACGAGTCCCAGTAAGCCACGAAATAAGGAGTTCCCACGCCCGAGAGGCCACCCTTGGGCATAGCGGCAAACTGATGGTCGAGCCAGTTGCCTGACGAATAGTCGGCATTGTCCTGGCAACGACTGGGCACAAATCCCGACCAAGTGAACCAGTCAGGATTGGCAGCATGCGAGAATACCAGCCCATGCGAGGTTATCATTTCGTCGGCAGTCATATAGCTGGTCCACACATCATCGTAGCCATACACAATAGCTGTTTCATTCAGATTAACTTCATAGTCTACGTAGTCGTCATCGTTCGACGAACAAGAACTCACAGCCATCATCGCTATGGCCGATAACATACTTAAAACGGTAATCTTTAAATATTTCATAACGAATTTTTTTTGAATTTGCGTGCAAAGATAGTGCAAATCGAGTGCAGAACCAAACAGAAACGACGTTTATGTTTGTTATGCCGAGTGTAGCCTATTTTATGAACAGATAGTGCAAATCGAGTGCAGAACCAAAGCTATCTCATCCGGGAATCACTCATCTTCCCACTCGTCCGACATAGAGAATTCGGCATTGGCAAACAAGTCGGCAAGACCGGTAATCTGCTTCAGGCGAAGCAGTTCGTCGCGGTCCATTCCTATGTTCTTCATTATCCAGGCATCCGACATATCCGAGCGGCACAACTCTGCCACGATGTTGCTCATCAACTCCACCGAATGAGTGCCGCGAGCCCGATTGTGGCGTATCGTCGAAGCCATACGGTTAGATATATCCTTGTCGATTACCGTCACCGGCAACAAGCCCTGCTCACGCTCCCGCACACGACTGGACGTCCTCATCACCATATAGCGGTGATATCCGTCAACAAGCTCGTAAGTGTCGGTAGCACTGTCGTAATAGCACACGCACGGCATAGTATAGCCATCCTCCCAAATCGAAAGTTCCAACAGCCTCATTTCGGGCGGGGCCACAATGTTAGGGTTATAGTTGTTGGCCTTAACCTTTTCAATCGGCACTGCTATCACATTATATACAGGGCTCTTATACTTTTCCATTCTTCAGAATCTTATACTTTTCTTTAATAGCCATTTTCAGTTCCCGTTCCTTTGCCACAGGAGCAAATCCCATGTATTTGCAAGAATGGTCGTTCTTGAGTATGCATACACACATACGCTTATACGAAGGAATTTCCTTGAACTCTTTTATGTCGATGTCGTCGACATACTCCATCTTCACCGGAACCTT
>JBJEKE010000343.1:0-1910 GCA_051878475.1 Muribaculaceae bacterium
TCCATACTGCTTTATCCAGGCGTCCACAGCCTGCTGTGCCTCTTTTATTGTCATAACTTCCACAAATATAACAACGAAACTCGGCAAAAACAAGAACGCCACAAAAAAGCTTGTCCCTCGGGCCATCTATTGCCGTCGGGACAAGCCGTTTCAAATACTAATCATCAATGTTTACTAATCAGAATCGAGGACCCGGACCGCCACCCATTGGTGGACGGCCGCCGCCAGGACCACCGGGACCACGACGGAAGTCATCGCGTCCTTGAGGAGTATTCCCCTTGCCGAAGGTGTTGAACTTGAACGATAGCGAGAACATCACGTAGCGGGTGAGGTTGTTATATTCCTGGTCGGTGATGGCGCTTGCCGAAATTGAGCGAGATATGTTCTGGCGCTGCTTCAGCAAGTCGTACGCCTTTACCGAGAATGTGGCGCTGCGGTCGCGCAGGAACTGATACGACAGTCCGGCGTTCCATAGCCACTCGCTGGTGTTGTAGCCCTCGGCATAACCGCTACGGGCGCTGTAGCTTAGGTCGGAAGCAAATGTAACGCCAAACGGCAATGTCACATTCACGTCGGCCGTACCGCCATAGGTGTGAATCGACGTGCCGGCGCTGTTCTGTACGGTATTCGTTGTGTTCTGGAACGAATAGCGCGGGCGTGCCTGTATTTCAAGCCAGTCGTTGCGATAAGCAAGCGACGGCGATATGTTGACATTCAGCGTATTGCTGCGGTTGAAGTCGGTGTTGATATATCCCTTGGTCACACTGTAACGGCCAAAGAAGTGGTTTGAGAACTGCCAGTGCTTGTTACGGAACGGGAAGCTTATCATGTTCATTGCCATAAGGTTCCACACTCCGTTCACATTCTCGTAGGTTGTAGTCTGTCCGCCGGTCTCGGGATTGTAGCTTGTGGCCGAGATTATGCTGTTGGCAGTAAATTCAGCACGAACCATAGCCATTATACTTCGCTGGGCCTCGGTGTTGAAATCACTGAATCGCAAGTTAATGTCGTTGGTGAATGTTGGTTTCAGATTCGGGTTACCGACAACGATACGCAATGGATTGCTCTTGTCGGCTACCGGTTGTAACTGGGTCATCGATGGCTGTTGTGCACGGGCACGGTAGTCGAATGCCAGGTTACGGGTCTTGCTGAATTTATAGCGGAATCGTGCATATGGTGCCACGTTCCACACCCAGCGGGTGGGGATGCTCTTGGCATCGTTAATCAGGTTGACACTCTTCGACATCGACGGGTTCAACGCCAAGCCGGCATCAAGATTATACGCCTTGCGCACCTGCTTGAAGCCCAGCTGTATGCGCTGGCTGAAGAAATCGTTACGGAATTGATTGCTGAGCTCTTCGTTGAAAACATCTCCTTCCTGGACAAGGGTACGAGCCAGCAGCGGGTCGTCGGTCATGGCAGGGCCCCACACTTGAGCCAAATCCTCGGCGATAGCCTGCTGACGCATTATCCGACCCAACGACGACTGCTCTACGTCGGCTGCGGCATCGTACGGACGGTCATACACCAGTTTATCAGCATTGTTCCAACGGTAATTGGCCGAGTAGGCAAACACCAGATAGCGTGCATTTGCCGGGTCACCGAGTGGTTCGGTCCACGTCAACCGGCCGTTTACCTGATTCGACCATGTGTGGTTATCGATAATCTGGTTGGTTATATCTTCATCATCTGTTATGAAAAATGTGTTGCGGGTGTACGACGACTGGTCCTCTCGCACGTTCGACAGGCTGTAGCGGATCTGGGTGCTGAACGAACGGCCCAGACGCTGGCGGAACTTGTGGTTATACACCAGCTCGCCGCCGAATTCAAAGCTCTTGCCACGGTCATCGTCAAGGTTGCGGCTTATGTTGACCGGGGTCAGCAGTGCATCACCGGCATTGGTGGCCGAG
>JBJEKE010000344.1:0-7625 GCA_051878475.1 Muribaculaceae bacterium
GTGCCGCTTCCTGTGGTGGGAGCGGCACACTGTTGCTTTGCCGAGATGATGGCAGCGCTGTTATTCTTCGTCTTCGGTTTCGTCTTCCTTCATGTTGTGGAACACGTTCTGCACATCTTCATCGTCCTCGAATTTCTCAAGGAGCTTCTCGATTTGCTCGCGCTGTTCGGCGGTAACCTCCTTCAGGTCATTGGGGATGCGCACAAATTCGGTGCTCTTGATTTCGAAGCCGTTCTCTTCGAGGTATTTCTGGATGCCCGAGTTGTATTCGAACGGAGCCGAGAGGATTATGTCGTTCTCCTCCTCGTCGCGTTCAATTTCGTCGACACCGTAGTCAATGAGTTCGAGTTCGAGTTCTTCAAGGTCGATGCCTTCCTTTGCGGCCACGCGGAATGTGCACTTGTGCTCGAAGAGGAACGAGAGGCTTCCCGAAGTGCCGAGCGAGCCGCCGAACTTGTTGAAGTAGCTGCGTACGTTGGCCACGGTGCGGGTGTTGTTGTCGGTAGCGGTTTCCACGAGGATAGCGATACCGTAAGGGCCATAGCCTTCGTAAACTATTTCCTTATAGTCCTTGCTGTCTTTGTCGGTGGCTTTCTTGATGGCGCGCTCCACAGTGTCCTTAGGCATGTTCTCGGCCTTTGCGTTCTGCATCAGGGTGCGTAGGCGTGGGTTCATCTGAGGGTCGGGGCCGGCAGCCTTAACGGCGATAGTGATTTCCTTACCAATGCGGGTAAACGTACGCGACATGTTACCCCAACGTTTCAATTTTCTGGCTTTACGGTATTCAAACGCTCTTCCCATATTTTATCAGTTTTGTCGTTTTGATATGTGTAATGAATTTGTTTTCTGATTGTTATCTCAATGCGGCACCGAGCTCTTTCTGCAGGGCGGCAACGATTTTCGACATTGATTTTTCGATGTCCTTGTCCTGGAGTGTCTTGTCGGCATCCTGAAGTGTCATGCTGATGGCGTACGACTTTTTGCCGGCTTCGAGATTCTTTCCTTCGTACACGTCGAACAGCTCAACGGAGCGCAGCAGGCGGCGTTCGGCCGAGCGTACCACGCGGTTAACGTCGGCAAAGGTCACCTCCTTGTCGATGAGCAGCGCAAGGTCGCGCTTCACCGGCTGGCTCTTGGGCAGGTCGGTGTAGCTGATGCGGTTGCGTGCATCGAGGCGTACCAGGGTGTCCCAGTTGATTTCGCAGAAGTACACTTCCTGTTCGATGTCGAACTTCTTGAGCACGGCACGCTTAACCACGCCCAGATTGGCAATCACCTTGCCACCGCGGTTGGCATATTCGAGTGCTGCCGAGAATGTCTCGTTGCTGTATTGCTTCACCACCAGGGCGTTTTCGGTAAGACCGGTGCGGCGAAGGATGTTTTCTACTATCCCCTTCAGGTCATACACGCTTTCCTTGGTGTTGGCGCCGGTCCAGGTGCCTTCGGCTTTGTTTCCGGTAATCCAAATACCGAAATTGGTGTGTTCGCTGAACTGTGCCAAGTCGTTGTCGTCGACCTTGGCATCGGCATCGTAGAAGTAGCAGTCGCCGAATTCAAAGAATCGCAGCGAAGCACGCTTACGGTTGATGTTATGGGCGATGCTTTCGAGGCCTCCGTATAGCAGTGTCTGGCGCATTACGCTAAGGTCGTTGCTTAACGGGTTAAGCAGTTTCACGCAGCGCGACAGCGGATAGGCTTCGCTGTTGGCGTAGTAGCTTTCGGCGGTAAGCGAATTGTTGAGTATCTCGTTGAATCCGAGGCCCACCAACTGCTCCGAAATGAGGTTCTGGAGCTTGTTCTTGTGGTCGGTAATGCCTTTCTGCGAGAGCGACGAATGGATGGTGGTGTCGAACTCTACATTGTTGTAGCCATACACGCGCAAGATTTCTTCAACCACGTCGCATGGGCGTTGTACGTCTACACGGTAGGTTGGCACTGCCAGCTGCAGAGTGTCGGCGCTCTCTGCTGTTATGCCTATCTCGAGCGATTCGAGAATCGATTTCACCATTTCCGGCTCGATGTGCTTGCCGATTAGCCCGTCGACGTAGCTGTAGGCGAGTTCAACGGCAAATGGGGCCACCGGTTCGGGATATTCGTCGAACAAAGGGCCGCAGATTTCGCCGCCTGCAAGTTCTTTCACCAGCAGAGCGGCAAGTTTGAGGGCATATACTGTACCGTTGGGGTCAACGCCGCGCTCGAAACGGAATGAGGCGTCGGTGTTGAGGCCCTGACGTCGGGCTGTCTTGCGAATCATGGTGGGGTTGAAGCATGCCGACTCAAGGAAGATGTCGGTGGTGGCTTCGGTGACGCCTGAGTCGAGGCCACCGAACACTCCGGCGATGCACATCGGCTCCTCGGCATTGCATATCATCACGTCGGCAGCATCGAGTGTGCGCTCTACGCCGTCGAGGGTAACGAATTTGTCGCCCTGGTTAGCATTGCGCACTACAATGTGCTCGCCCTTCACCTTGGCCAGGTCAAAGCAGTGCAATGGCTGGCAAAGCGAGAAGAGTATGAAGTTGGTGATGTCCACAATATTGTTAATCGGACGTTGGCCGATGGAGCTCAGATAGTTCTTGAGCCATTCAGGCGATTCCTTTACTGCGACGTTGCGTATGGTAAGGCCCGAATAGCGAGGCGCCCCCTCTTTCGATTCCACCTCAACGGTGACGGCGCCGTCGGGGCGGTCGATGGCAAATGCGTCGACACTCGGGCGCTGCAGATTGGCCTCCATGCCGTGGCGGCGCATCCATGCGGCCAGGTCGCGGGCTACACCCAGATGCGATGCGGCATCTATACGGTTTGGCGTGAGGTCAACCTCCAGCACATAGTCCTCGTAGATGTCGAACACCTCACGGGCGGGCGTTCCAGCTGCCCATTTCGAGTCGAGTTCAATGATGCCGGCATGTGAATGTCCTACACCGATTTCGTCTTCGGCGCAAATCATGCCGAACGACTCCACACCGCGTATCTTCGATTTCTTTATTGTAAATTCTTTGTCGCCGTCGTATAGTACTGTGCCGATGGTGGCCACCACCACTGTCTGCCCGGCTGCCACATTTGGTGCACCGCACACTATCTGGGTGGCATTCCCATCGCCAAGGTCAACTGTGGTGACGTGCAGATGGTCGCTGTCGGGATGCTCGGTGCAGGTAAGCACCTTGCCCACTACCAGACCGGCAAGGCCGCCCTTCACCGATTCCACTTTCTCCACTCCCCCGGTTTCCAGTCCCAGCGATGTTAGCGCTGCCGATACCTCTTCGGGGCTGAGGTCGAACTTCAGATATTCTTTAAGCCAACTATATGATATATTCATAAATGTAATATGAAAATGAGTTATTGTCACTGTCATTGCGGTGAATCGGCTGCCTAAGCGCATTGCCGGCGCTGCTGGCACGCAGACACACCGATTCTCGGGCCGTCAACGGTCCAAAAATCTCACAAAATTAGTAATATTTCTCGTAATACGCTAAATTAAAGCTATTTTTCGTCCATGCTCCACGATTGTGTTGGTCCGTGATTCGAAACCGCTGTCCCCGATGCCACCTCGCCGTTCCTTTCATTTGCTTTGGGGTATATATAAAATGAAAGTGCACTTTTTCACAAAAGCACACCCTCCTCATAACCAAAATTCAAGTATATATATTCTTGCTTGTCAGAAAATTTCTTTCTTATATGTAAAATGCTGTTTAGTGCCTTTTTGTTCGAAAAGTGGTACCATAAGGTTTCAATTTCGGGCGCAGATTGTAATTTTTCTTATTTTCTGCTATAGTTCGGGGGCAACTAAACCGACACTAACCAATGATTTTGTAGCCGTGTCGTACATTCACGTTGCAAAGGTATATATTTTTTTTCATCTGCAAGCATTTTACTGTAGAAAATCAGTTAATAAATATTAATATCAGTGAATTTCGATACTTTTCGATATATTTCATTTCTCGATTTCGATAATTTTCGGTTTTTATCCGATTTCATTTCACCCGAAATCCCAATATCGCCCCGGCGGACTTCCATAGGTGGAACAAGGTTGGCGCGCTGCACGGCTACTCGCATTGTTGACGCTAACCAAAGATTGCGAAAGGGTAAGCCTGTCGGGCTGCAAGGCCGTACGGCCTGTTGTACCCCACACAGGCTGGCGCTGGTGTGGGGTCAGCTGAAGTGTTACCTCTTTGAGTCAAACTGCCATCCGGGCTGGCTCCGCTCCATTGGCACCATTTCTGTGCTCTCCCCTACTCCATTTTCCTGATTTTTTGCTTCAGAAATTCTGATAAATATTTCGCAAGTGCTGGTTTATTAGTAATTTTGCAATATATTTGGCCTACGAGGTGCTTGTGCCCGGCGGCCAAGCATCTGACGATCCTCAACAAATAATGCGAAATACTGAATTATGGACAAGAGTACCTATCGGCACGAGGGCCTGCTGAAAAGTGTGGTTACAACACTGAGTCAGGAGAGCCAACTTCAGAATATGTGCCACATGCGTTGGCAAGGCGAGCCATTGCCATCCCAGGCTGTCATCCGACGCATCATCGAGCTTTGCCGCAGCGTGCTTTTCCCGGGATTCTTCGGCGTTGAGGGTGTGAATTCCTACAATATTGAATATAACATTGGCATGCAGTGCGAGGAGCTCCTCAACCTGCTCGACAATCAGATTCAAGCCGGCCTGATACTGGCTCTATGTGGTGAAGAATATGATGCCGAGCAGATTAGCCATCGTTCCCGCGACCTGGCCATGCTGTTCATTGCCGAATTGCCTGAACTACGGCACCGTCTGCAAGGCGACGTGCGTGCCACCTATCTTGGCGACCCTGCAGCCGTGAGCTGTGAAGAGGTGATTTACTGTTATCCGGCAATAAAGGCCATTAGCAACCACCGCATTGCCCACACTTTGCTCACTCTTGGCGTGCCGGTGATTCCTCGTATGATTAGCGAGATGGCGCACGCCGAAACCGGCATCGACATCCATCCCGGCGCCCAGATTGGCAACAATTTTGCCATCGACCATGGTACGGGCGTGGTTATCGGCGCAACGGCCATAATCGGCGACAATGTTAAGATTTATCAGGGTGTGACACTCGGAGCCAAGAGTTTCGACCTCGACAACGATGGCAACCCCATCAAAGGCATTCCGCGCCACCCTATCATTGGCAACAACGTGGTCATTTACAGCAATGCCACCATTCTGGGCCGTGTACGCATTGGCGACGGTGCCATTATTGGAGGTAACATCTGGATTACCGACGATGTGGCCCCAGGCGAGAAATTAGTGCAGGCGAAAGCCGATAATATATTAAGATTTAAAAACGATGAATGAAACGTTTGAAATGGCGGCTAAGACCTTTCAGGGCCTGGAAGGCGTGTTGGCCGATGAATTGACCGAACTCGGTGCCGAGAATGTGGAAGTGGGTCGGCGAATCGTATCGTTCTGCGGCGACAAGCGCATGCTTTACCGCGCCAACTTCTGCCTACGCACCGCTTTGCGTATCCTTAAGCCGGTGTTTAAGTTCGAGGCCTCCGATGCCGATTCAATGTATGAGATTGCCCGTAAATTCGAATGGGACAAGATGCTCTCGGTCGACCAGACCTTTGCTATCGACTCCACTGTAAACAGCGACGATTTCCGTCACTCCCGTTTCGTTACCTACAGGGTGAAGGATGCAATAGCCGACTATTTCAACGAGAAATACGGCAAACGCCCATCTATTCGCATTCAGAACGCCGACATTAACATCGACGTGCACATTGCCGGAAACCAGGTGACTATTTCGCTCGACAGCTCCGGCGAATCGCTCCACAAGCGCGGCTATCGTGTGGCGCAAACCGAGGCGCCAATCAACGAGGTGCTTGCCGCCGGGCTGCTGAAGCTTGCCGGTTGGAAAGGCGAGAGCAACCTTATCGACCCTATGTGCGGCTCGGGGACGTTCCTCATCGAGGCTGCTCTGATGGCAACAAACGTTTATCCCGGTGTGTTCCGCGAGCATTTCGCCTTCGAGCAGTGGCCCGATTTCGATGCCGAACTGTTCGAGGAAATATATAACGACGACAGCCAGGAACGCGACTTCAACTTCAAAATCTACGGAAGCGACATTTCCCCAAAGGCCATCGCTGCCACCGAGCGAAATATAAAGAGCGCTCGCGTGGGGCGTTACGTCACCGTGGAGGTGAAGCCTCTAAGCCAGGTGGCTAACATCCCCGCCGAAACCGTGCTTATCAGCAATCCTCCTTACGGCGAACGAATTGGCTACGAGGATATGGAAGCCTTCTATGCCTCTATCGGCTCAAAGCTCAAAGAAGCCTTCAAGGGATGCTCGGCTTGGTTAATCGGCCCAAAAAACGAGATATTCGACGCCATTGGCCTTAAGCCGTCGGTTAAGTATCCCGTGCTCAACGGTTCGCTTGAGTGCGAGCTCCGTCAGTACGTGATTTTCGACGGCACTTACGCCCAGTTCCGCAAGGAAGGCAACTCGGTGAAGAACGAGGAGTTCAAGCGCTCGGAGCCAACTATGTCGAAGCGATTCCGTGGCGGCCGCGATGCAAAGTTCAAGGAATCAGATAAATATGTTGGCAATAAGAGCGCCAAGGGAGGCAAGGACGACGACCACCGAAGTGCCGACAAGCCTTGGAAACGCCGCGACGGCGACAAACCGCGCACTCGACGTTTTGGCCGTTGTGACGATGCCCCGGCACCAAAGAACGCTCTCGAGGAATACTACCGCAAGCCATATGCCGAGCGTTTCGGACAGCGCCGCGACCCTGACAACAAGCCGGCTGACGGCGAAACACCGGCAATCCGAGGCCCGCGGAAGCCTATGATGCCTTTCCGTGAGCCTACTCTCGGTGCCGATGCCGAGCGTACCATCGTCCATGGCCGTCGAAACAGCTGGAAACGTACTGGTGTCGAAAAACCGGCCGACAACAACGATAAATCATCTGACAACAACGAATAACAAACCGTCAATAAATACACTTAACATATTATGAGCAAAACAGATATCCTGCTCCTTGGTTCTGGAGGACGCGAATCGGCAATTGCATGGAAGCTGGCGCAAAGCGAGCGCCTGGGACAACTCTACATAGCTCCCGGAAACGGCGGCACTCAGGCCTACGGCACCAATGTGGCCATCTCGCCGCTCGATTTCCCCGCCGTGGCACAGTTTGTTATCGATAACGCCATTGGAATGGTTATCGTGGGTAACGAAGACCCTCTCGTGGCCGGTATATACGACTATTTCAAAGCCGACGACAAATTGGCTGATGTGCCAGTAATAGGCCCGTCGAAAATGGGCGCTCAGCTCGAAGGAAGCAAGGATTTCGCCAAATGCTTCATGCAGCGCCACGGCATCCCAACGGCACGCCATCTTAGCGTTACAAAGGATACCATTGCCGACGGTTATCGTTTCCTCGAAAGCCTCAAGGCTCCGTATGTGCTCAAGGCCGACGGTCTGGCTGCTGGAAAAGGCGTGCTCATCATCGACAATCTCGCCGAGGCAAAATCCGAGCTTCAGGCCATGCTCGATGGCATGTTCGGAAAGTCGTCGGCAACAGTGGTTATCGAGGAATTCCTCAGCGGCATCGAATGCTCGGTGTTTGTGCTCACCGACGGCACTAACTACAAGATTCTCCCT
>JBJEKE010000345.1:0-1870 GCA_051878475.1 Muribaculaceae bacterium
ATGCGGGGGACACTTCCTTCACGTTGACTTAAAGCACTTGACTACCAACACACCATCAGCAATAAAGTAAACGTCGGGAAGCCCCAAAAGCTTCCCGATTTTTTTGTGCCGTGCCGGCACCTTTATCGCCGGCACGGCACCAATAAACACTAACAAAACACCAAAAAACAACACTAAAGCCATGCCAGCAAACAAAAATGCGTTGATACGCTACAAGACAATCGACAAATGCCTGAGAAACAGGTACAGACGGTGGACTATCGACGACCTTGTCGAGGCCTGCTCCGACGCGCTCTACGACATGGAGGGCATCGACAAAGGGGTGTCGATGAGAACCGTTCAGGGCGACATCCAGATTATGAGATCGGACAAACTGGGGTACAATGCTCCAATCGAGGTATACGACAACAAATTCTACCGCTACGCCGACCCCGACTACTCGATTAACAACAATCCGCTCGACGGCGACGATTTCGAACTGGTGGAAAAGGCGGTAAGCCTAATCAACAACATCCCTAACGGAACATCCGATGCCGAACTCAAGGCGGTGCTCTCCAAACTGAAAAGCAAACTGCTCATGCTGCTCTGACAGCCTCAAGCACTTCAAGGCTTTCCACGCATCTGCGCCGGAGGCCTTGCGGCCTTTCTCTGCAAATATTTTTTGAGGCTGTGGCACTTTTATTTTGCCGCTGTTACAATTTGTTGTAAATTTGCAACCAATTTCGAATAAATTATTACAAATTATCCGCTTTCCATTCCCGGATATGCGGAAAATAGAAGCAAAAACAAAAGGAACTTAACACAGACGAAAAAAATGAGAGTAGCTATCGTAGGGGCCAGCGGCGCCGTTGGCCAGGAATTCCTCAGAGTTCTCGACGAACAGAATTTTCCAATCTCTGAACTCACGCTGTTCGGCTCAAAGCGCAGCGCAGGCCGTGCATACACTTTTCGCGGCAAGGAATACATAGTGAAAGAACTTCAGCAAAACGACGATTTCAAGGACATCGACATTGCCTTCACATCGGCCGGTGCAGGGACATCGAAGGAATTTGCCGAAACCATCACCAAACATGGTGCAATCATGATTGACAATTCAAGCGCATTCCGCATGGACGAGGATGTGCCATTGGTGGTGCCCGAAGTTAATGGCGACGACGCATTCAACACTCCGCGCAACATCATTGCCAACCCCAACTGCACCACGATACAGATGGTGGTGGCGCTGAAACCTCTCAACGACATATCGCCCATAAAGCGTGTACACGTAGCCACATATCAGGCCGCAAGCGGGGCCGGCGCACAAGCCATGGCCGAACTCATAAAGCAGTATGCCGAGATTGCCGAAGGGAAGCAACCCACAATCGAAAAGTTCGCGTATCAGTTGGCTTACAACGTGATACCGCAAATCGATGTATTCATGCCCAACGACTACACCAAGGAGGAAATGAAGATGTATAACGAGACTCGCAAGATAATGCACGCACCGGAGATTTCGGTGAGCGCCATGTGTGTGCGTGTGCCGGTTATGCGTGCCCACTCCGAAGCCATTTGGATTGAAACCGAGCGCCCGATATCGCCCGAGGAGGCTCGCGAGGCATTCGAAAAGGCTGAGGGCATAATAGTTAAGGATAATCCTGCCGATAAGCAGTATCCCATGCCACTCGACATAGCCAATCAGGACCCCGTATACGTGGGACGTATCCGCAAGGACCTGGCAAACGAAAATGGCTTGACTTTCTGGATTGTCGGCGACCAAATAAAGAAAGGAGCAGCCCTCAACGCTGTGCAGATTGCCCAGTATATGATTGCCCACAAGAAATAATTTCACTCAATAGCCATACACTTAAGCCGAAGAATCCCGACAGCATTT
>JBJEKE010000346.1:0-1868 GCA_051878475.1 Muribaculaceae bacterium
GAATATGCCAGCCAGTATGATGTGGGGGCGCGCTACACTTGTCACATGGCCGATGGCGTGCTACGCAGCATTAATGTGAGTGCCGATGCCTACTATAACTATGTTACCGACAAGATTATAGCAGTTCCGAAGGGTACAGGGCAGTACCGGTGGATGATGATGAATATCGGTAAGGTGAAAATTCGCGGCATCGATGCAACTGCGCGAGCCGAGTTTGCATTGCCTTACGGCATCGGGCTTAACACTCAGCTTAACTACACCTATCAGCGTGCCCAGGACTATACCGACCCTACCGACAATGCCGATGAGGCGGGCACGTATAAGGGGCAGATTGCTTACATACCGCGCCATAGCGGTTCGGTAATAGTGGGAGGCGAATGGCGGAGGCTGAAACTCAACTATAGTTTCATATATGTGGGTGAGCGGTATCATAACTCGTCGAACATTGCAGCCAACTACGAGCAACCGTGGTATACCCACGACATTTCGGGTAGCTACGAGATGAAACTTGGGCCGACGATGGTGAAGGCTACCCTTGAGGTGAATAACCTGCTTAACCAGCAGTATGAGGTGATATGCAACTACCCGATGCCCGGGCGGAACTTTAAAGTGATTCTTTCGTTTGAAATCTGATGAGCAGAACGCGATACATACATATAATGATAGCCGTGCTTGCCTTGGCGATGATGGAGTCGTGCCGCGAGGACGATGTGATATTCATCCCCGAGGAAGTGCCGGTGTCGATTCCCGAATATACCTCGATAGGCGGGTTCTATCTGTTGAACGAGGGAAACATGGGTAGCAACAAGTGCACGCTCGACTATTACGACTACTCAACCGGGGTGTACACCCGTAATATCTACGGCAATGCTAATCCGTCGGTCCCGAAGGAGCTTGGCGATGTGGGTAATGATATCGACATATACGGCTCTCGGCTATATGCTGTAGTGAATTGTTCCAACAAGGTTGAGGTGATGGATGTGGCCACTACGAGGCGCATCGGGCAGATTGATATCCCAAACTGTCGCTACATAAAGTTCTACGACGGCTATGCCTACGTGACTTCGTATGCCGGCCCGGTGGAGATAAACCCCGACTACGAGCAGTTGGGCTATGTTGCGAAGGTCGATACTGCTATGCTCGAGGTGGTTGACCGCTGCATTGTCGGTTTTCAGCCCGACGAGCTCGACATTGCCGATGGCAAGATATTTGTGGCCAATTCAGGCGGCTATATGGTGCCGAACTACGAGAATACTGTATCGGTAATCGACATCGCCACGTTCCGCGAGGTGGAGCGCATCGAGGTGGCCATCAATCTGCATCGGGTAATCTGCGACAGCCGCGGACAGCTGTGGATATCGTCGCGCGGCGATTACTACGAAGAGGCGTCGAAGCTTTATTGCTACGACATCCGCAAGCGGCGAATGGTGGCCGAGCTTGATGTGCCGGTATCGAACATGCATCTCGACGGCGATTCGCTATACATTGTCAGCACCGGATGGAGCTATATAACGATGCAGAACGAGGTATCGTATGCTATAGTTGATACCCGCAGGCTGGAAAAGGTGTGCGATAATTTCATTACCGATGGCACCGACAAGGATATAAAGATACCCTACGGTATAGCGGTGAACCCGATAACCAAGGACATATACGTTACCGATGCGCGCAATTATGTGAATCCCGGCTATCTGTACTGCTTCGGCAGCGACGGAATGCAGAAGTGGAAGGTTCGCACCGGTGATATCCCTGCCCACTTTGTGTTTGTGGGCGACAACATAAACGAACAGTAAACATCAACAGATATGAAACAACTAACTTCGAGACAAACAGTGATAATGGCGGTAGCTGCGGCATCTATGTTGCTT
>JBJEKE010000347.1:0-1868 GCA_051878475.1 Muribaculaceae bacterium
ACTTTTATCGATTTGTTAATTACCATCCTTCATTCTGCCAGTTCACTCCGGTGAGAGTTTGCAGTTTAGCAGCCTCGTCGGCCGGTATTGGCAGGAAGTGCCACTTGGCTTCGTAGTTCATCTTACTTGGAGTAGTACCGTCAGAACCAACAAGGAAGCGTTCGTAGGTTTTCTTCACACCTTTCTTGGTGATTTTCATACCCACAAGGTATTTCTCGTTTTGGATAGGTTCGTCGGCGCGGGTCCAACGGCGCATATCGAAGTAGCGGTGCTCTTCGTAGGCAAATTCAACCTGACGTTCGTGACGGACGAGCAGACGTGCATATTCCTTGTCGGAAGTTGCAACATCGACCGAGGGGTCGAAACCGGCGCGATGGCGGATTTCGTTGACAAGTTCCATTGCTTCGTCAAGTTTGTTGACCTCAACAGCACATTCAGCGAGATTGAGGATAACCTCGGCAAGACGGTAGTATTTCCAACGGCCGTCAGCGCCAGGCGACTGAGCACTTGTCTTGTAATAAGCGCCCTTACGAGGATAGTAGCCTGTACGGGTGTTGGTCTGCGAAATGAAGTTAAGTTCAGAAGCACCGCCAACGTAGGTCTGGATGGCTTCTTCCTTGTCGCCGATACGGATTTTCAGACCGTCGTAGATAACTGTGGCTTCCATACGCGGGTCGCGGCCGGTATAAGGCTTGGCATCGTTGTAGCCCGATGTCGGGTCGATATTAGGCTCGAGGCAAGTCTCGTCGAGATAAGGTTTGCGGAGGTCGTAGATAGGCTTACCTGTTGCAAGCATATCGTAGGCATCAACAAGCTGCTGTGAGGGGCTGTCGCCGGTCTTGTAGCAAGCGTGCTGAGGAGTACCCCATACCCAATAGTAGAATTCCTCGTTCATTTCGAGCTGTTGCCAGATGGTTTCCTTGTCGATAGGGTCGGTTGCCACGCTGCCGCTTTGTGCGAAGTATTCGCCGTAAGCGCAGTTGTAGCAATATTTGCCTTTTTCCATCTGAGTACGTTCGGTATAGAGCGCATAGTCATGATCGCGAAGCTGTTGCAGACAGTCCTTATTGATCTGGTAAGCCCAATCCCAAAGATCCTGACCTTCGTTGTAAAGAGTACTGGCTGCATAAAGCGAAGCCTGCGAGCGGATGGCAAGGGCGATGGCCTTAGTCATACGGTTGCGTTCGTTTCCGTTGGTAAGATGCCAAGGGAGTTCAGATTCCTTGAGAGCCTCTTCACATTCCGAAACGATGAATTTGAGGACATCGAGGCAAGTGCTCTTAACAGTCTGCGAATAGTCGTAGTCGAACGGAAGTTCTTCAGTAACGATGGGCACAGCACCATACCATTTCATAAGCTGGAGGTAAAAATAAGCACGAAGAGTGTGGATTTCGCCTCTCCAACGGCTACGGTCGGATTCCTTGTTGATTGCACAAGTTTCAACGTGAGCAAGCATAACGTTGCAATAACGGATAGAAGCCCAATAACGTTCCCAGTAACGGCAGTCGAACATGTTGTGATATTCATGGTCGATAGGATTGAGAACGGCACTTGCCTGTCCTTTGTAGACGAGGATAGGGCCCTGTCCGTTAACATCCTCAGGCGAATATGATTCGTCGCTGAGGGCTGTAGGATAGTTTTCGAACCAGAAGTAACGGCGGCTCTTGCGGGGCAAGTTGGCGTAGCAGTTACTCATATACTTTTCGGTTAGCTCGGTGTCGGCGAACACTTCGTCGAGGGTAAGCTTACCGTCAGGGGTTTGGTCGAGCGAGTCCTGACAAGACGAGAACAACGACATCATTGCCAACACCCCGGTTATGATAAATATATTTTTCATGATCTTAATTGCGGCAGGACTCTCTGCCATG
>JBJEKE010000348.1:0-1867 GCA_051878475.1 Muribaculaceae bacterium
GGGAACAATGCCACCCAGGCGTCCGTAGTGCTTAATCGGCATGTTTTTGTCGCTGATGGCGAGCCTTACATCTTCAATCATCTGTCCGGCGTTAAGCTCAACCACCAATATGCCTTTGGCATGCTTTGCAGCCTCGGCAATAGCCTCGTAAGGGAATGGCCAAAGTGTGATTGGTCGGATGATGCCTATTTTTGCTCCGTGCTCGTTGGCCATCTCCACTGTTTTCTGGCATATACGTGCCACGGTGCCGAAAGCCACTATCAGATAGTCGCAGCCGTCGGTGTCGATGGCTTCGAAGCGTTTCTCGTATTTCTCGATTTCGCGGTATGTGCGCTGGAAGCGTTCGTTGTTCACTTCCATTTTTTCGCTGTCGAGTTCAAGCGATGTAACTATATGGTTTTTGCCGTTGGTCTTACCGGTAACAGCCCACGGACATTGCTTTTTCACTTCCTCGTTGGTGCGGCGTGGACGCTGCGGTGGTAACACTACTTTTTCCATCATCTGCCCCACTATGCCGTCGGCGAGAATTATTGCCGGGGTACGGTATTTGAAAGCCAAATCCCAACCGAGCGCCACGAAATCGCACATTTCCTGCACCGACGAAGGTGCCAGGGTGATAAGGTGGTAGTCGCCGTGGCCGCCTCCTTTGGTGGCTTGGAAATAGTCGGCTTGTGATGGGTGAATGGTGCCCAGTCCCGGACCTCCACGCATCACATTGATAATTAGGGCCGGTAGCTCGCTGGCTGCGATATATGAAATGCCTTCTTGCATGAGGCTGATGCCTGGGCTTGATGACGATGTGAATACACATTTGCCGCAAGCAGCGCCGGCATAAACCATGTTGATGGCTGCCACCTCGCTTTCTGCTTGCAAAACAACCATTCCGGTGGTTTCCCACGGCATCTGCTGCTCAAGTGTCTCAAGCACTTCAGATTGAGGGGTGATAGGGTATCCAAAGTATCCATCGCAGCCATATCTGATGGCTGCCAATGCCAATGCTTCGTTACCCTTCATTAATCGTACTTCTTCCATTATTAAAATAGAGTCGTTATTGGTTCTTATCTTATTCGGTTTTTGCTCTATACACATCGATGCAGCCATCTGGACATACCAGTGCACAGCTTTGGCAAGCAATACAAAGATCGGGGGCCTTCATATAGGCATAGTGATAACCTCGATTGTTTACTTCTTTTGGCTGTAGCTCCAGCACATTAACCGGGCATGTGTCGACACATAAGTTGCAGCCTTTGCATCGTTCGATGTTAACAACAACTGCACCTCGAATTTTTGCCATGATTAATTAGTTTTGTTCATTTCTTCGCAAATTTAATAAAAATCGGAAATAAACTGATAATTTAAATAATGTTTAAACTTTATTATACATGAATAATATACCCGAGCCGGCTAAATCTCTTCTTCGATGGTGAAATTCATGAATCGATGGAAGGGAGTCATAAAGCTGAAATCGTGTGCGGCGCGGCTAATCCAGTCGTCGCTTTGCATATATTCATCGCCAACCGGATACGACAGCAGATATTCTTTCATCTTCAGCAGCTCGATGTTGGGATTGGTCTTGTCGAAGCCTTTCGGCGGATTCTTTAATTTGTCGCCTGTGAGTGTGAATCGGCTTATGAAATCGGGATGGTTGATAATTTCCAGAAATTCGTCGCTGTTGTAGTCGATGGCATGGCGCAAAGCCTTGAGCACTTTCGGTTCAGGACACCATATGCCACCATAAATGCCCGATTTATTGCTTGGCTCAAGGTGAATGTAGTACGACGAGAGCAGACATTTACGGCCTCCGCGGCCAATTACTGCCCCGAAATGTGTCTTGTAGGGCAGCTTGTTGGGGCTGAAACGTATGTCG
>JBJEKE010000349.1:0-1866 GCA_051878475.1 Muribaculaceae bacterium
ATAGGTTCATACAACCCGAATACTAATCCTGCTACAATAAGTTTAGATTTCGAAAGAGCTTTGTATTGGGTTAACAATGGCGCACAGCCTACCGACACCGTTCGCAACATCCTCTCTCGCGAGGGCGTTATGCTTATGAAGCACCTTCAGGGCGGCGTTAAGAAAGGTGCTTTCTCGGAAGAAGAAGCTCAGAAACGCTTCGAAGCCTGGAAGAAACAAAAAGACGCATCTATCGAAAATGCTAAATCTAAATTGGCTGAAGCCAAGAAATCTGCTGCTAAGGCTCGCTTAGAAGCCGAAGCTGAGAAGAACAAGGCTAAAGCTGAAGCTGTAGCTAAGAAGAAAGCTGAATTAGCTGAAGCCGCTGCTGCTAAGGCTGCTGAAGAAGCCGCCGCTGCCGAAGCTCCTGCTGAAGAAGCACCTGCTGCAGAATAAAATTTCTCAAAACAATTCCTCAAAACAAAACAATAGGCGTCTGCCATCCGGCGGACGCCTTTTTTGTTGACCAAATCATTGTTTGCACCTAAAAAATGAGGCATACCGATATCGGTTGCCCCATTTCTGTGCCATCACTACGCAATGACTATTTCTTCTCTGCCTTTTTAGCCTTGCAGGCCTTCTTGCAAACTTTTGCGCTATCCTTGCAGCACTTCTTGCCTTCCTTGCAGGCCTTCTTGCACTCTGCCGTGCACTTGCAATCCTGCTTCATTTCCTTGCAGGCCTGCTTGCACTCTTTCTTGCACTGCTTATCACAGCATTCCTTCTTAACTGCCACTTTCGAAGCCTTGTCTACAGTGTTCTGAGCCATCATTGTGCCCATTGAGCAGATGGCAAATACCAACGAAAACAATAAAAACTTTTTCATAACATTAATAATTTAATAATTCTTTTATTCTTGTTCTTAATATTTAGATTGTCAGCCTCTCGTTTGGTTTAATCGCCGATTCAGCCAAACAGGTATTTAAACGCATCCTCCACTCGCGCCGCCTCTATTATATTGATGTCAAGCGCATTGAGCTTTAGGCCACGGGTATTGCCCTTGGGCACTATTATCGACTTGAAGCCAAGTTTTGCCGCCTCGTTTATTCGGGCATCTATACGGGTTACATGGCGCAACTCGCCCGAAAGCCCCACTTCACCGCTCATACACACCGATTTGTTTATCTGCATGTCGACGTTCGACGACAATATGGCACATATCACTGCAAGGTCGATTGCCGGATCGGAAACCTTAAGCCCACCCACTATGTTAAGGAAAACATCTTTCTGTGCCAACTTAAAGCCCACTCGCTTCTCGAGCACCGCAAGTAGCATGTTCATCCGCTTGCCGTCGAAGCCCGTAACCGAGCGCTGTGGCGTTCCGTATGCTGCAGTGCTCACCAGCGCCTGCACCTCAATGAAGAACGGACGTATGCCATCAACCGTCACTCCAATGGCCGTCCCCGACAGGTCTTCGTAGATTTGCGACAGCAGCATCTCCGACGGATTTAAAACCTCGCGAAGGCCTGAATTGTTCATTTCATATATGCCAATTTCCGATGTACTGCCAAACCGGTTCTTTATGGCTCGAAGCAAGCGATACATATAATGGCAATCGCCCTCAAACTGGAACACTGCGTCAACAATGTGTTCAAGTGTCTTCGGGCCGGCTATGCTGCCTTCCTTATTTATATGGCCAATGAGTATTACCGGTTTGTTTGTGGTCTTGGCAAATTTCAGCAGCGATGCCGCACATTCTCTCACCTGGCTCACACTGCCGGCTGCCGATTCTATGTTGTCGGAGGCAACCGTCTGTATTGAGTCAACCACGACGATATCGGGGTCAAGCCCCTCGATGTGCCGATATACGTTCTCGAGCGATGTCTC
>JBJEKE010000350.1:0-7591 GCA_051878475.1 Muribaculaceae bacterium
GAAGCAAAGAACCGTAGAAGAGGTGCAGGAAGTCTTTCTTCCTTTGACTGCAAAATATTATCTTTGCACGAATCATAATGGCCCTGTAGGATTTAATATAATTTAACGCTCTTTGTCGAATGCAAGGAAGAACAGCTTTAATATACTGAATATCAGTAGTATATCATTGTATTAACCCTTAATCTGTAGAAAAGGATGTTATCATACAAAGTAATGTCCATTTGTACTTTTTCTATATGGTTTTATACTTACATTTGCATATCATTTGTACCTCACTGACTGCAACCAACTGATTATCAATATACATTATATTTGAGGAGGTGAATTGGAACATGATGAATAACGAATTGACTGTTGTGTATTCATGTTACCATATTTCAGGCACTCCAGTGGGTGAATATGTATATTATGTTACTTTCCATATTAAGCCGGTGATGGATGATTTTGAGGTATATATTTCACCTCACAATACATATACCGATGAAATTGATATTACCAGGTTGGAATCAGATTTTGCAAAATACAGATTCCATGCACATGGCTCAGGCCCGGTTGTAGACTGTGAGGATTTATGGGTGGAAGTCGTCGAAGCCGACCCTAAAACCTTCTTCCAAGATGCTAAAAAGTTGATTGACATTGATAATGGTCAAAATGTTCGTATAGGCGGCATCTTGGCAAAACAAACATAAACGTTGGTTCTGTTTGTTTCTTCGCTCGATTTGCACTATCTTTGCAATATGACCGATTAAAATCGTGAACCATGGCACATGAGGAACAATACCAACCGGCATCGACCCGTTACTCCCATCAGGACACTTTCTTCTGCCGATGTGGCCGGAGCGGGGTGCTATTGCCAAAACTCAGTTTGGGGTTCTGGCACAATTTCGGAAGCGGTGACCCATACGAGCGTAGTCGCGACATCACGCACTATGCTTTCGACCATGGCATAACGCATTTTGACCTTGCCAATAACTATGGGCCTCCGTATGGCAGTGCCGAGGAAACGTTTGGCCGGCTTATGGAGCAGGATTTTCGTCCCTATCGCGATGAACTGTTCATAGCCACAAAGGCCGGTTATGATATGTGGGACGGACCATATGGGAATTGGGGTTCACGCAAATATCTTATGGCGAGTCTCGACCAAAGTTTGAAGCGTATGCGGCTCGACTATGTAGACCTATTTTATAGCCATCGATATGACCCGTCTACACCTTTGGAGGAGACATTGCAGGCACTTGTCGATATTGTGCGCATGGGTAAGGCGTTATATGTGGGTATCAGCCGATGGCCGCTTAATGCACTTGAATTTGCCGACAAGTATCTGCGAGAGCGAGATGTGCCGTTGCTAATCTATCAAGGTAGACTGAATCTGCTCGACCGAGAGCCGCAGGAAGATGGCGTTCTGCAATATTGCCATGAGCATGGCATTGGCTTCATTTCGTTTTCGCCTCTTGCACAAGGACTTCTTACCGAACGATATCAGCATGGAATACCGGCTGACAGCAGGATGGCGAAGGGAAAATTCCTGCGTGAGGATATGCTGACCTCTGAACTTAGGTCGTGTATAAGTCAATATGCCAGAGATGCTGCATCGAGAGGAAAAAGGATTTCGGAATATGCCTTGTCGTGGATTCTTGAACAAGAGGGCGTTACTTCGGTACTGGTTGGTGTTAGCTCAGTTGCTCAGCTGGAACAGAATCTGCGTGGAGTATATGAGATGGTGTCATTTGAACAGAAAAAATAAATTTCTAAATAACAATATTAACCCTACTTAAATGAAAAAGCTACTTATTATTGTCGGAGCAATCTTGCTTTATTTTGCGAGTGTCCAAGCTCAAGATTCTTCAAGTTATTCAATTGTGTTATTGGGCGATACCCATTTCGACACAGAACCGGCGTCGGTATACCACAGCAACTACAACGAGAAGGTTGAATGGCTCAATAGAGTTCAACGTGCAGAGTTTGCCCGCAACGGGGAGATGTGGCGCGAACGCTGTCCACGATTGATGGAGCGAGCATCGCGTCTTATAACAAAAGATACCCGTATGGCGATACAGATGGGCGACCTGATTCAGGGCGACTGTGGAAAAGGAGAAGTGCATCAGCAAATGCTTGAAGATGTGATGAATGATTTTAAGCATCGTTTGGGCGATTTGCCGCTTGTGACTGTTGTCGGTAATCATGACATCCGGGGAACAGATGCAGAATCGGTGTACAAGAGTTATATGCCAAAGCGAATGTCGGCGGAACTTGGCAAGAACATAGAAAAGACCACTTTTGGCTTCTGGATTGATAATGATGCGTATATTGTAGTTGACTTTAATACTCCCGACGACAAAGAATTGGAGCGTCTGCTGGATGAGGCAAAGACTGCGCGATATACATTTGTTATTGTTCATGGCCCGGTGTTGCCGTTCGACAGCAGTTCATGTAGATGGTTCCTTTATGGGAGTGAGAATGATACAGCCAAGCGTCGGCATTTCCGCCGTCTCTTTGCACAGCGCAACATAATCTGTCTGTGTGGTCATACACATTGGACAGGTATATCTGACTGGTGGGGTGATGGTGGCCGTATAACGCAATTCAATGCCAATTCGGTGTGGAGCATACCGGAAAAGGGTGAGTACACTATAACCACTCAAGATGTCAAGACATTCGGTGAATTGCGTAAGAATACAAAGCATGATAATGGGAGTGCCATTAAGGATGAGTCGGCGCTGTTTGCCGAGTACCGAAATGGCCTGAAGAAATATATTGTATCGCCATCGGCCGGTTCTTATCGGATGAATGTTAGCCGATTAGGAGTAACAATCGATTTCTATGCCGGCGATTCAGAAGAGCCGAGTGCGCATTTCTTGATTAGATAAGATGAATTAAGACAATTGAAACGGGTGGTTCAAAGTTGATGTTTTGAATCACCCGTTTTTGGTTGAGGAGATCAGCGATCGAGAATTTTGCGGATGTCGTCTTCGCTGACAAGCCCGGTTGTGCGTTCGATTTCCTGGCCGAGAGCGTCGAGATACACGAGAGTAGGGATAGCCTCGATTCCGTATTTGCCGGCGAGTTCGCTATTCTGGTCGACATCGATTTTTTCGAAAGTTACATTTCCTGCGTATTCCTTCTCGAGAGCCTCGATTGTAGGGGCAAGTTGACGGCATGGCCCACACCAAGTGGCGTTGAAGTCGAGCACCTTTGCTACAGAAGGCTTTGCCGGAGTATCGGTTTGGGCCGATGCTTCAGACGAGGTGTTGTCGGCAGTCTTGTTGTTGCAAGCTGTGGCAGTGCACAGAATTGCAACGACAAGCATGACAACCTTAATAGATAACTTAAACATGAATTATGAATGTTGATGGTTAAAAAATGGTGTGCCAAAAGCGAAGTGGATTTCGGCACACCAAACGATACAATAATCAGTTATTAGCAAGGAAGAGCAGTGTTGGTTTTAGCAACAGCTGTAGCGCTTTTGTCGAGGAGCGCCTTTTCTTCGTCGTTAAGCTTGTATTCAACAACTTTCTCAATACCGTTCTTTCCAAGGATACAAGGAACGCCGATGCACATGTTGTTGAGGCCATATTCGCCTTCAACGAGAGCGCTACAAGTGATCATGCTCTTAGAGTCGGAGAGGATAGCGCGTACGAGTGAAGCAGCAGCAGCACCCGGAGCATACCAAGCAGAAGTGCCAAGGAGTTTGGTGAGAGTGGCACCACCAACCATAGTGTCGGCAGCAACCTTGTCGAGAGTTTCCTTGTCGAGGAGCTCAGTAACCGGCACACCGCGGCAAACAGCGTAGCGAGTCATAGGAATCATAGTGGTGTCGCCATGTCCACCGATAACAAAACCGTCGACGTCGTTGTAGTTAGCGCCGAGAGCTTGGCTGAGGAAATAGCGGAAACGAGCGCTGTCGAGCGCACCGCCCATGCCAATGATTCTGTTCTTAGGAAGACCGCTTTCCTTGTGGATAAGGTATGTCATAGTGTCCATAGGGTTGCTGACGCAGATGATGATTGCGTTAGGAGAGTGCTTGAGGACATTGTCGGTAACACTCTTAACGATACCAGCATTAACGCCGATGAGTTCTTCGCGAGTCATGCCAGGTTTACGAGGAATACCAGAAGTGATAACAACAACATCACTGCCTTCGCTGGCAGCATAGTCGTTAGTAACGCCTTTGATAACGCTGTTGAGACCGAGGATATTAGCTGACTGCATAATGTCCATGGCTTTGCCTTCAGAAACGCCTTCTTTGATGTCGAGAAGAACCACTTCGTCGGCAATGCCTTCAGTAACCAATACATTTGCACAAGTGGCGCCAACATTTCCGGCACCGATAACTGTAACTTTTGACATAGAATAAATAGTTTATAAGAATTAATAAAAATATATATCGTAAAACAGATATAAAACAAACAGCAAAAAGTGTGCCTAAATGGCACCAGAGCGCCTCACTCTGTCAGAACAGCATTGCCTTGGCGAATAACATTATATTCGTCGCAGGTGCAATCAACTACAGTAGAGGGGATTGAACCGCCTCTGCCAAAGTCGATGATAAGTGTGGCAGAATTGTCGTAGGTTTCGGCAATGAGCTCAGGCTCGGTGTCGTTGTCGAAGTCGACTACCGGAATAGAAGACACCATGATAGGATGTCCGAGTTTACGGACCATTTCGGTGATAATACCGATTCCGGGGATGCGTATACCTACAGTTTTCCGGCCCTTGAAAGCCTTCGGAAGTTTGTTGAGCGCCGGCAGAATGAATGTAATAGGTCCCGGCAGGTTCTTACGCATGAGTTTGAATGTCGCATTATCAATACGGGCATATTCAGAAGCCTGAGCGATGTCGCAGCAAATAATAGACAGATTAGTGCGGTCGCTTTTGATGGCTTTAATTGAGCATATTTTTTCGATAGCAGAGTTGTTGAGAGCATCGCAGGCAAATGCATAAACCGAATCGGTGGGAATAATAATTATGCTGCCCTTATCGATGCAATCTATTGCATTATCGATAACCTTCTGGTTAGGGGCGTCGGTGAATATTTTCTCGATTTTCATGGTGTTACTATCGATTCTGCATTTCGTAAATGTTTGGCGAAATCACGAAAGATGTTATTGATGATGCTTGAGCGAATTCAACGAGCAAGCTTTCGACCCAAGGAATCATCTCCGACAGGGGCATTTCGGTGGCGAAAGCATTGATGTTGATATGGATGTGGGTGGTATCGATGGTTATTTTCGTACGTTCTTCGTCGCTGGTAGGAGTGCCGATTCCACCAACTTCGTCGCGATACACCGGAAGTCCCTCGATGTTTAAGGTCCCACGTCCGATACCTTCGAAATGGTCGTCGGCAGTTCCGGCGGTAAGATGCAGCTTGTTGCCAACAATTTTGTCGGCATCGAAACCACCGATTGCATAACCGCTTTTAATTGAGGCCAGGTTTATGAGGTCGACAAGAGTGTCGATGCGGTAAATACCCAATCCACGGACAATGCGGCGGCAAAGTGCTTCGCTTGAAACGCGATATCGGTTAGGCTCTTTTCCGAGGGCCTTGTAAAGTTGACGGGTCTTGGCTATTGCCGGTCGGTTTTTGATTTCGGCTATGGGATAAATGTTGGCAATGCGCTCGCATTCCTCGCCGATAAGGTTCCAAAGCTTGTCGGAAGTGGGCGAATTCACTACCTTTGCCCTTATTACGCCTATTTGCATGTCGGGGCAGACAGAAATTATTCTATTATCTATTGAAATTTCCAAATTATTACTATTACGAACAATGCAAAAATACAAAATAATATTAACTTTACATCGATTATTAACAGCAGTATTTGATGAAAAGAATAGCAGTGATAGTGGCAATGCAGAAGGAACTAAAAATGATTCTGCCATTGCTTGATAATCTACAGGAAAACGAGATAGCCGACTATACGATGTATAGTGGCGAATTGCAAGGAAATGAAATTGTAGTGATGCAGTGTGGCATAGGGAAAGTAAACTCAGCCATAGCTACAATGGTGCTATTGCAGCAATTCGAAATAGATCTGGTAATCAACACCGGAGTTGCCGGCGGAGCCGACAAGCGAGTAAATGTGATGGATGTTGTGGTTGGGTCGAATATTGCCTATCACGATGTGTGGTGCGGCCCAGGTACTGAATATGGCCAGGCTAACGGATGTCCTAAATATTTTGAGTCGGCCCCGTCGTATGTAGGAATGGTACCTGAAGGCCAGGGCATACACAAGGGCTTGATATGCTCGGGCGACAAGTTTATATCGAGCATTTCGGAGGTTGAGAAAATTAAGTCGGACTTTCCGGAGGCATTGGCAGTTGATATGGAATCGGCATCGATAGCACAGATATGCTTCTATAAAAATGTATCGGTTCTTGTGATGCGGGTGATAAGCGATTCGCCGGGAGCGTCGAACGATAACAGTGCCCAATATGATGATTTCTGGGAGAGTGCGCCTCGATGTGTGTTTAATATAGTCAAGGACTTGTTGCTTCGTATCAAATAATCACTGGAAGAATATGGAAAAGATACCAAGCTTCACAATCGACCATAAACGGCTACTTCGAGGTGTGTATGTATCTCGTAAGGATATTACAGCCAGTGGTGATGTAATCACAACTATCGATGTGAGAATGAAGGAGCCAAATCGCGAGCCTGCATTGGGCATATCGGCATTGCATACCATTGAGCACCTTGCCGCCACATTTTTGCGTAATCATAAAGAATGGAAGGATAGGATAGTGTATTGGGGCCCGATGGGGTGCTGTACTGGCAACTATCTGTTGATTAAAGGCGATTATCAGTCAGCCGATGTGGTAGGTCTGTTGCGCGAGACTTTTAGCTTTATAAGCGATTTTGAAGGAGCCATACCCGGTGCTACCGAGAGCGATTGCGGCAATTATCTGCTGAACAATTTGCCCATGGCAAAATGGGAGGCCCGAAAGTATTTGACGGAGGTACTCGATGTGATTAAGCCTGAGAATCTTGAATATCCAAAATGAACAAAAAATAAGGATAAACTGTTTTCAATAACAATTATAAATCGTACTATTATGAAGTTTGTAACTAATGAAAAGCTTACCATCGTAGGAGCCGCCGGAATGATTGGCTCAAACATGGCACAAACAGCAATTATGATGGGATTAACCCCCAACATTTGTCTTTATGACCCTTACGCACCAGGTTTGGAAGGCGTAGCCGAAGAACTCTATCACTGTGGTTTCGAAGGTGTGAATGTAACATTTACGTCGGATATCAAGGAAGCATTGACAGACGCAAAATACATAGTAAACTCCGGTGGAGCTGCCCGTAAGGCCGGCATGACACGAGAAGATCTTCTTAAAGGCAATGCCGCCATAGCTGAAGAGTTTGGCAAGAATGTGAAACAATATTGCCCTGATGTGAAGCATATAGTGGTAATCTTCAACCCGGCCGATATCACCGGTTTGATTACTTTGCTCTATTCAGGACTTAAACCATCGCAGGTGACTACGCTTGCAGCGCTTGATTCAACACGTCTTCGCAGCGAATTGGCCAAGTATTTCGGTCTTCCGCTCGACGAAGTAACCAACTGCCGCACCTATGGAGGCCACG
>JBJEKE010000351.1:0-1861 GCA_051878475.1 Muribaculaceae bacterium
TCAACACCTCGAATGTAACTGATATGAGCAATATGTTCAACGGATGCAGCGCACTCACCACAATTTATTGTAAAGATATTTGGACGTGCGCTGAATCAACAGATATGTTCAAAGGCTGCACCTCTCTCAAAGGTGCTGTGGCATACGATGCAAGCAAAACCGACGTGACCATGGCGAATCCAGTAACAGGCTACTTCACATGTGATATTGAAGCCTACGCAGTTGAAGATGGCACAACGCTCACGTTCTATTACGACAAATTGTACGGCACACGCACCGGCACGGTGTATGGCATCGGCCAAAAGAGGGAAGACAATAATAATTACCCAGCATGGGCAGGCTCGTATTTTGAATATAATGACCGGATTACCAAAGTGGTATTCGACGCATCGTTCAAGGATTACCGTCCAAGCACCACAGAATCCTGGTTCTATAACTGCAGAAAAATTGAGACTATTGAGAGAATTGATAATCTCAACACCGCGAATGTAACTAATATGGGACAACTATTCAGCGGATGCAACGCCTTGACCTCGCTTGACCTGTCAAACTTCAACACCGAGAATGTAACCGATATGAACACTATGTTCTACAACTGCAAAGCTTTGACCTCTCTCGATGTATCCAGCTTTAACACCCAGAATGTAACCGACATGCACTGGATGTTCCGCGACTGCAGCGCTCTGACCTCGCTTGACCTATCGAACTTCATCACCGAGAAGGTAACTAATATGAACTTTATGTTCGGTTACTGCTATGCCTTAACCACACTTGATATATCGAACTTCAACACCGAGAATGTAACCGATATGAACAATATGTTCTATAACTGCAGCGCACTCACCACAATTTGTTGTAACGATATCTGGACGTGCAGTTCGTCGTCAAATATGTTCTTAGGTTGTAGCTCGCTTGTAGGCGCAGTGCCATTCAATTCAAGTAAAGTTGACGTTTCAATGGCGAACCCTTATACCGGTTATTTCACAGCAACAATTGAATTTGAGGCATACGCAGTTGAAGATGGCACAACACTTACTTTCTACAATGATGGCAAACGTGACACGCGCAGCGGTACGGTGTACACTGCGCTTAACGAGCACAAATGGAGTGAGTCAGAAATCACAAAAGTTGTATTCGACGTTTCGTTCATAATATATCTCCCAACAAGCACAGCATCCTGGTTCCAAGATTGCTCAAAACTTGAGACTATCGAGGGAATTGAAAACCTCAACACCGAGAATGTAACCGATATGAGCAATATGTTCAACGGCTGCAGCGCACTGACCAAGCTCGATGTTTCCGGCTTCAGCACCGACAATGTAACTGACATGAGCAATATGTTCTTGAACTGCCTTTCGCTCAAAACCATCTACTGCAAAGACATTTGGACGTGCGATAAATCAACAGATATGTTCAAAGGTTGCACCTCACTTATAGGTGCTGCGATATACGATGCAAACAGAACAGATGTGACCATGGCAAACCCCGATACAGGCTATTTCACGAATGGAGAAGCCTACGTTGTGGAAGATGACGCAACGCTCACGTTCTATTATGATGACCAACGCGGCAACCGCACCGGCACGGTGTATGACATCGACCAAACACATAGTGGAACCAATAACCCCGTATGGGCCAGCTCCGGGTGGGGTAATTATAATGACAATATTACCAAAGTGGTGTTCGACGCTTCGTTCAAGAAATACCACCCACGCACCACAGAAAACTGGTTCTATAACTGCAGAAAAATTACAGCTATCGAGGGAATTGAAAACCTCAACACCGAGAATGTGACTCACATGGGAAGCATGTTCTGGGGCTGCGAATCGCTGACCGAGCTCGACGTAACAGGCTTCAACAC
>JBJEKE010000352.1:0-7555 GCA_051878475.1 Muribaculaceae bacterium
GTATGGTAGTTAGTAACTCCGCCAAGTTCGAACGGCACATTGCGTTCACGTAGTTTGTCGATGATTTCCGGGGAAAGGCAACCGCCGCGCTCACGCCAGAATTTCTTGCTCACACGCAGTTTTTCCTCATAGTTCCGACGTATATGTGTGGGCAATGTCGACAGCAGGAACTTCATGTATCGTTCCCACGAGAATCCTTTGGGGCACTTTATCGTCCGCCATCCCATGGCCATGGTAGTGCCGTACATGCCGGCAAAGTTCACCCCGTTAACCCGGCTTATCATCTTGCCCCAGGTGTCGGGGTCGATGGCACGGTATATGTGGAGCATGGGAACGGCCTCAGAAATAAACGGGCTTGCCACCCTCTGCCGCGTGAGCGGAACTCCGGCCTGATAATATAGGTCGTAGAGCGGATTGTAAGCCCAGCCCAACTTCCCGTTGGCAATCCATACATCGTTGATGGTCCAGTCGAATATCGGATAGGCATTATATATCCCTTGCGACAGGATATGTGCCCACTTATAATTGCCAAACAGGCGGAACGTCTTGCGGCTGTGTATAGCCAGCCATCTCTTATAGCTTTCCTGTGTGCGGATACCCACCAGACTGCACACCCTCGAGCATCCGAGCCGCTTCTTTAGCCAAGCGGAAAACAGATACTGGAAATTGTAGTCCCAAAGGTCGTCGGAGAAAAAGTCGAAATCGTCGGCGGTGAGAGCACCTTCGGGCATTGGCCGAACCCACAATTCGCGCTTCGAAGGGTCCCACGGGCGCCAGAATTTGGCATACATCGAGGTGCACGTCGACACCTTGAACGGCACGCAGCAATGATACACATCGATTATGTCGCGATTCTGTTTGAGAGTCTGTTCCACGAAATCTATAGTCTGCTTGTACTGTATTTCGTAGTCGATATGGAACACTCCCAACCGCCGATTCAGTTTATGGCGACGAATATAGTCGATACACAGGTTCAACAGCACTGAGCTGTCCTTACCGCCCGAGAACGACACATACACGTAATCGAAGTTGTCGAACACCACTTTTAGCCGGTTCTCAACCGCTTCATATACATTCAATCGCCGCACCATTGTCCAAGCTGCGTTTATGCACAATACTCCATCTTCACATACTTCACGAAGTGCTTGATTGCAACAAAACCTTTTGCTTCAACTGTTTTGGCATGACGGTTATGTGCCATGAAACACACATTCCACTTTTCGTGCATCGAAAGCACCGATTCAAGCAGTTGCTGCAGCAGCTCGTCGGAATCGCCGGAAATGAAGTAGTTGTCGATATACATTGAATGGCCGTAATAACGCACCGGCATAAATGCGCTAACCTTTCCATCGTCGCCAATGGCAAGGTGCCACACATATGTGTCGTCGGTCTTAAACGGATAACCGTTATTATATTTTATCGCATCGACATTCATAGTCAACGGTGCAACAAGTTGATACAGACGATTGTCTGTACCATTCAGAACTACAATTTCCATTCCTTATGTTTTTCTAAAAAGTTTGACTACAATTTATTTAATACCGTATTTTGCAAGGATAGCCACCAGCTGACGCTCAATGCTCTGTTCCCACAGCGTATAGCCATAGTTGTCGGGGTGAACACCATCAACCGAAGCATTGTGCGCAGGGTCGGAGGCATCTGGATGGATAAAATACACATCTCGATACTTCTTCACAGCTTCATTCATCAATTTTTCGGCCATGGCAATCTTCTCGGCCTCGTAAGCATCCTTCGCCAGACTGAAGTTGCGGCTCTCACGACGTATTGTCTGCTGAAATATTAGTGGCTTGCCGGGATGTGCCTTCTGCAACTTTTCAATAAAAGGGAACAAGCGTTCCTCAATCATCTTGGCATCGGGATTCGAGAACGAATCGAACACGAAGGCATCGGCATCGACGGCACACAGTATGTCGGCAAAATAGCTCTGCAGCTTGCAGTTGCCACTGCAGCCGAGACTAAGCAGCTGTATGCCGGTGTTGCGGGTGAACTGCGCCGGATAGGTCATGCCCGAGCGCGAAGTGCTTGAGCCATGAGTGTAGCTCGAGCCGAAGATGGCCACCCGATGACGAAACGGCGAGGGCAATGCCTTGATGGTGGAATTCTCATCGATACCTATCTTAACCGAACGCACTTCGCTGAACAGAGGAAAATACAGCAGGCATTCCTTCTCTGTGCTGTCCATATCCTTTATCAGCACCAGGTTTCGGTCGAGATTACGGTCGCCGTTTACTGCCGATGCGGCAAACACCCATTTACCGCCGCGCTTTATATACAGGTCGTAGCCGCGTGCCGACTGGCCGTTAGTGTTAGTGGGAAATTCCAAATCACCGTACTCGGTCTTCACCGATATCACCGACGAATTGGTGGTGAACAAACATGCCAGGCCGCTGGTTTCGCGCACCTGAAGGTTCTCCTTTCCGACGAAGCCCTTGAACCTTACAGTATCAACCCGATGATATGGGTTTGGGTTGTCAGTAAAGAGTCTTCCGGTTACCGTAAGATCGGCGGCCTCGGTAAACCGGAATTTCACGTCTTTGGGCGTTTGTGCCGAAATCATAGCGACACTGAGCAAAAGCCCAATAATGAATACAGTTCTTTTCATCATTATGACGAATAATTAAGATTGGTCACTATTTAATGTTATCGATTCTTATTAAATGGATAGATTTCATGGCAAATATACAAATACTACGGCAAAACATCGACAAACAGCGGGAAAAATCTCCAAGAATTGAGCCAAATTGACGATGGAACCGTTCCCATTATGCCGAATCTTAACATCTATTATACGCTATATTAGGTATATATGACCAATTTATGCTACCTTTGCACAGGAAATATACAGAACATACAAATTTCTCAACTATTATATTTACTTAACATGAACAAAATCAAGCACCTAACAACAATTGTACTACTTGTTGCAGCAACTGCTATGTGCATTAATGCCGCCACGTTGCCAACTGCAAGTATCAAGAAATTGAAAGGAAATGGCACCCATCTGATGAGCGCCGTACGCAGCACCCAGACATTCTTCGAAAGCGAACCAATCGCTGCTTCACAAGCCTCAAGTCCTGCTGCTTCCGACAAACTTCCCGATGTCACCATGAGCGGCATCGGTGGTTGGGGAATCATTGAAGGCCCCGACGGTTCCGACTGGTTCTACAGCCAGACATTTACCGAAAGCTCTACCAACAAGTACTACTACGGGTCTTCGGTAATTACACTCTACGACAACCACAACAACAAAATGGGTGAAATCACCGTCACCGTCCCCGACGACATGAAGTGTAACCAGATTGCTCCTTTTGGCAAAATCTCGCGCTCGTTCTTCGAACGTAACACTTCTACCTACGAGGTAATGGTGTATATGCACTATATCCTCAGCCCAGGTGTGGCAAAATCCTCGATTGACGTATACGACAGCACTGGCGCACAGATTATTCAATACGATGGTGCCTATGCAGCAAGCCTCATCAGCGAAGGCACAAGCGCTTACTCTATGAAGGAGCGTCTGGCTCTGGCCTACGAATACACTGACGAAGACACTAACGAAGACATGCTCCGTTTCGACATTCTCCGTAAAGGCACCTACTCTGAAGGTCCAAACCCGGTTGTCGACCACAGCTTCAACATCGAATACGAAGGCATCAACTACAGCGACGGTGCAGCTTTCAACATAAAATATCTCGACGGTCAGTTCTACTACGTTATCGCTCGCTACACCAAGCCTTACGTTGCTTCGATTGACTATTCAACCGGCAACATGACTTACACCGAGGACAACAGCTACCTCACCGAAGTTTATGACCAGAACTATAACAAGGTGGCCAACGTTGATGTTCCGCTCGACTACTCCGGCACTATGCCCGACATGCACGGCTTCGGTATCATGGCCAACAACGACCTCAGCCTTGGATACTACAGCGGCGATGGTAAGATTAATGTGGTAATTACTCACTACGATTACATCGTGTCCACCGACTCTTATCTCTACTCGTTCGATGTCTACGATGCCGAGGGTAACCTGATAAAGAACATCTGCGACGAAGTAATCGACTGGTCCAAAATGGGTAGCCTCGATGGCTTCGACGACCAGATTGCATTCTGCAAAGAGGGTGTCGATGTTGTACAGGAGCTCCATATGATCGACCTTCCATCGTGCAACGAAGCCGTGGTTATTCCTATCGAAATCAATGGCAAGCAGATTTCAAGCAATATCGACCGCGTAAAGACAAGTTACGACTCTTACAAATATGTTATCGGCATGGCTAAGGGCGAAAGCGACGATGCAGGCAACGTAATCTCTGTTATCGGCTGGTACAACACCGACCTCACACTCGACCACGAAGTCCGCTTCAACCTCGGGCCAAAAGGCGAAATGTTCACTCCAGTGATTAAGACCGAATACCTCTCGCCATACCTCTTCGACACCGACGACGAATATGAATACATCTTCATCGCCAAAATCAAACGCGACGACAGCGACGTTATCGACAATGTGCTTTCAATCGGTAACGAAGACGGCTCTATCCTCCGCTCGTTCCGTGGCGACAGCAACACCATCGGCGACTACAACTCTGGCGCTGTGCTCAACCTCGGCACCACCTATCCATCGCTCTTCATCGCTTTCCGCAACTCAAAGACCAACGATTTCCAGGTTGAATTCTACGGTCTGCCATTCACTTCGTTTGCAGGTGGCGAAGGCACACAGGAATCGCCTTACCTCATTGCCACTGTAGGCGACATGATGCAGATTGCCAACAATCCCAATGCTCATTTCAAACTCGTCAACGATATCAATATGGCTGACGTCTGCACTTGGAGCCCAGTTGACATCCACGGTGGATTCGACGGAAACAACCACACTATCTGCGCCGTCATTGCCGATGATGCAGCCGAGAATCTTGGACTCTTCGGCGAAATTTCCGGCGAAAGCACTCCGGCATACGTTAAAGACCTTTCCCTTCTCTCACCATATCTCACCGGCTCCGACGCCAACTATTGCATGGGAGCTCTCGCCGGAAGCTCTTCTAACGCCGAAATCACCAACATTTATGTTGAACATCCTATTATGTTTTGGAATTCAGACTACGCTTCTACATCAGGCGGTATAATCGGCTCGGCATACCAGACCACTATCACTAACTGCTCTATTTCCCATATTTATTACGATGCTACTAACGCAAGCGGTGTGGGCGGTATCGTTGGCCAGCTCGGAAACTCAAGTTACATCAAACGTTGTACAGTTGACGGAACTATTATCGGCAGGAACAATCTTGGCGGTATCGCTGGTATTGCCGGTGGCATGAATAAAATCGGTTCTATCGAAGATTGTCATGCCGATATGACTATCAACGGCGAAAACAATATCGGTGGCATTGCCGGTTCTTCTAACCGTATCCTTATCAAGAACTGCCACGCATCAGCAATTCTCACTGCTTCGATTCCCGAATACGAAGATTTCAACGACCCAATCTACAGCCTCGGAGGCGTTGTCGGCTCTATCGCTACCGACTGGAACGGCTCAGAAGAGAAGATCCTCGTTAACTGCGTGGCTTTGAGCACTTCACTGTCAATTGCCGAGAACGAACAAAATCCCGACAAGGTTTACAAGGGTGTTCACCGTGTTGTCGGCACCACCGTCAACGACCTTGGTATGGATGGCTACACTGAAGCCGGTATCGAGGGATGCTACGCTTTGAAAGGCGTAACTATCGAAGGTAACGAAATTACAAGCGACGACGCCACATCTTCGGAAGGTGCTACAGTTGAAACTGCCGACAAATCGTTCTTCGAAGGTATCGGATTTGCTTACGGTTCCGACGACGAGAATCCTTGGGTTGATTCTGAGACAGGTCCCTACCTCTATTTTGAGGATTACGCAAAGGTTATTATCTCAAATGCCGATGCAATAACACTTAAAGTTGGAGAAGAGGCCAAAATACAGATGATTCTGTTAGGTGGTAAGAATCCTACCGTCTCAGTTGCAATTGCCAACGAAGCTATCGCAACCGTCGACAATTTAACTGATTCGCAGTTTATTACGTTGACCGTTACCGGTGTTGCTGCTGGCGAAACTACTATCACAGTAACCACTCCACAAGGTCTCAGCAAAGAAATCAAGGTGACTGTAATCGAAGAATCTGGCGTCAATGCCATCGTGGCCGACAACATTGCTATCCACGTGGCCGACAATGTAGTGATTGCCGAAGGTGCAAGCCGCATCGAACTCTACAGCGCCAACGGTATGCGCATTGCCGACACTCTCGATAGCCAGCTCGACATTGCCGGCATCCAGAGCGGTATCTACATTGCCGTTGCTACCGACGCTCATGGCAACCGCAATACCAAGAAATTTGCCAAACGCTAATCATTAGCCATAAACTATTAAGATAAGCGGGTGAGCTGACATGTCAGCCCACCCGCTCTCGTTTTATATACCGGCAAATGCTAATGCTTGAGGTCGTCGAGCAAACGGTCGAGGGCTTCGGTGGCATTGCCAAACTGGTCGAGCAACGTTACAAACCGACTGCCTATGATGGCACCGGCTGAATTAGCCTGTGCCGACTCAAGGGTCTGGCGGTTGCTGATGCCAAAGCCTATCATACGCGGATTACGCAGCTGCATATGATTCACTCGGCTGAAATAGGCTTGCTTCTTCGCATCGAATTCTTTCTGTGCACCGGTTGTAGCCGCCGACGACACCATATATATGAAGCCGTCGGTGTTGTCGTCGATAAATCGGATTCGTTCCTCCAATGTCTCGGGGGTTATTAGCATAATGATGCGTAAGCCGTAGCGGTCGGCCACCGGCTTGAAGTGCTTCAGATAATCGGCAAACGGAAGGTCGGGCAATATCATCCCGTCGATGCCACAGCGTGCGCAATCGCTACAGAAACGTTCGAATCCGTAATGCACCACAGGATTAAGGTAGCCCATAAGTATGAGCGGAATATCCACTTCGCGGCGAATGTCGCTCAGCTGGTCGAAAAGGCGGCTGAGCGACATACCGCCCTTCAGTGCCTTGGTTGCAGCATCCTGTATCACAGGGCCATCGGCCATAGGGTCGCTGAAGGGAATGCCCACCTCAATCATGTCGATACCGCCCCGGGCAAGTGTTCTGATTATATCGCAAGTGCTGTCGGACGTTGGGTGTCCTGCACAAAAATACAACGACAGGATGTTGTGTTTCTTCTCTTCGAAAAGTCGATTGATTCTATTCATGATTTCGTTCGTTTTGTTTCAGTTTTTTGATAAAAGCATTTAGTGCGCCCACATTCTTCACTGCCGGTGATGTCTCAAAGCGGGAATTAAGGTCAATGCCAATCATCATTGGATGTCTAAGAGCCAGAATTGCTGAGACATCGTCGGGTCCAATTCCGCCACTGAGTATAAACGGCAACATGCCATGGTATTCCTCGAGACGTTTCCAGTTGAAGTGCCGCCCAGAACCACCCACCGATGGGCCTTTGGTATCGAACAGAAGCATAGTGCACACATCGTCGTAGGCACTGACATAGGGCAAGATCGG
>JBJEKE010000353.1:0-7543 GCA_051878475.1 Muribaculaceae bacterium
GAACACCGACGGATAGTATCCTTCGGCATCGGTTTCGGCAGCCGGAAGTATGAAATTATCAATCTTCCACGAGTTGTCGACCACTCCATGCTGCTCCGGACCGCTTCCGGAGAGCTGCGACGTCCAGTTGGGAAGTGTAACCGAAGGCATCACCACCCGCGTGGTGGTAGATTTAGCGCCATCGGCCAGGAGGGCATCAATGTTAGGAGTAGAGGCCTTCTCGAGGGCCGACACAGTGATTCCGTCGATGGCAAACGCCACCACACGCTTGGCTCGCGAGGCCGCGATGGAGCTAAGTGCAATTGCAGCGGCACAGATGATAGCTGTTAAACGATTGATTTTCATTGTTCTAAGGGATTATTTGGTTACAGTGAAAGAGTAATCGCCGGCTTTAACTCGCAGACAAATTCGCCCGGCATGAGGATTCGAATTGTCGAGAGCCTTAATGACGTTGAGCTTTCCGGCATCGATACGGCTGATGTCGGTTGTAGGCAGATACACGAGAGCTTCGGAGCCTTTTGGCACCGTCAAGCTAAGGGAGAAAGCATCAGCGTTGTCGGAGAACGAAGAAGAGATGTTACCGGCAACAGACGGCACCGTTATCGAAGCGTGCTGCATACCCGATGGCTTCGGCTCAACACGGAACAGCTTATATCCCGGCTGTACAGGGTCGATTCCACACATCTGCTGAGCGAGCACGGTAATCGGGCCGCCGCTCCAGGCATGGTTAACAGTGGCTCCATCCATACCCTGGCGGCTGCTGCGCCAGAGCTCGAACAGAGTGTTGAAGTCGGGATGGTTAATCATATTGTCGAAACGCGCCTTTGCACGCGACAGTGCAATGTCGCCATGGTTCATCACAAACAGTGCCTCCATGATGTATTTTTCCATATAAGGGCTGGCGTGCCAGTTTGATTTGTCGGCCAGGAAGTTGGTGATAGCGTCGTATTTGTCGGGGTCGGCAATGCCGGAAATCACAGCCAGGGCCTGCACACGGTCGTCGGTGCACTGGTTGTAGGAGGGATGCCGGTAAGCGTATCCGTTCCAGCATTTGTTGTAACCACGTTTCACGTCGGTCATCATTGAGCGGAAAGCAGCGGCATCGTCGTGGAACCCGAGCAACACGGCCATATTTGCGGCAGCTTCGAGCGCCATGTAGTGCCATCCGGAGTAAATCAGGCGCATATCGCGGTTATCACCCCAGTCGCCCCAGTCCCATTCGCCTTTGTGGATTGCAGTGAGGCCAGTTTCGTCGGTGCTCCAAGTGGCGAGATAACGCTTTACAGCAGGATACACGTCGGCGATTGTCTGACGGTCGGCAGTGTTCATATAGTAGGTCCAGAAACCGTAACGGCCAATTGAGGCGAGCATCTGTCCCGGGAGCTCCTGGCTCCAGTTTCCGGCGGGAATAGGAGCAAACAGAATGCCGTTTGGTTTCTGCCAGGCAGCCAGTTCATGGATACCTTTGCGCATCAGTTGATGTACCGAATGCGAGTATGAGTAGAAGCTTTCGCCCATAAGTACCACGGCATCGCCCCACCATTGTGCACGTTCGCGTTCCGGACAGTCGAACCAAGTGTCGCGCATGTTGATGTAAAGCGTTCGCATGGCTTTCTGCCAGAAAATGTTGTAGAATTTGTCGGAACAATCAAAAGTGCCCTCCACGGAGCAGTCGTATCCGGTTTCGCGGAATGCCACCGATTCCACCTCCACTGTTCGAGGCAGAATCAGATAGAGATAGTCGCCGCTGAGCCACCCGAGCGATTCGTAGCTTTGTCGGCCCTTTCGGGTAACATATTCGGCACGGAGATTGATGGCCCCGGCATCGAAAGTGTGGTCGGTGTTTATGCTCACGGTGTTTCCTCCAACGGGGTCGTTGAGAGTAAAAATTGGGGTGAACTGCATATTGTGAGGGAGGCGAACCACCACGCTGTCGCGGTTGTCGGGAGCCGGGCGGCGCACAAAGTCGGCTTGGCAGATTCCGTGGTCCTTCCACATCGGTATGGGGCGCAGGTCGAGGTTCCCCCAAGGCTTGTCGCCCCAATCGCCGGCTTCGATAGCGGCGCAGAAAGCGAATTGGTTGGCGCAGTCGGCAGTTTGCCAGCCGGGGATGTCGGCACGAGAGTCGAACCTCAGATTCGATTCGGCAAGGCGGAAATTAGGTTGCGGGTCGCCGCAGGAGCCATAAGCAGGGTGCTTACTGCACAGCCAGCTGCTGTTGGTATTAAAATCATCTATATCGCTGTGGATAATCAGCGCGGCCTTTCCACTGTTCTGGTGCGAAAAGCCCTCTTTGCCGAAGTGCCACAGCAACACAGCTATTTTGTTGACCCCCTTCTTCAAATATTGAGCCACATCAATTTCGTCGTAGTATCCGTCGCCCGGACGGGGTCCACGCTTAAGCGAGCCCTCGAACACCGCCATTTCGCCGTTAATCCAGAGCCAGTATTTCGAGTCGGCAGCAATTCGGAGAATAGTCTTCGAGGGGTGCCGGGGAAGTTTCACATCTTTGCGGAAAGCAATCCAGGAGTTAGGCAAGTCGGCATTTTCGGCGGTAATCCATCGTCCGCGTCCGGCATTGCACAGAGCAGAGCCTGATAGTACCACGATTGCCATGAGCGCTAAGATAAGGAGTCGATAGGGTTTCATTGCTTTTGGTATAGTAATTTTTATGGTTACACTGTTTAGATTGGTAAAGTTATAAAAATTTTCAATGTCAAAGACAATTCAGGGCAGAAATCGGGGGTTAACGGGAGCAGTGCCTGAGGTTGCGCTTAAGCATCTCGAGGGATACACGGCTCACTGCGCTATGACGGAACATCCGGCGGAATTCGCCGGGCGACATTTGGGCGATGGCATCGTGGTTCAGCGCCAGGAAATCGTTGCTTGGGGCAAAATCGTCGATGCAGCTGCCCACGGCATCGCGATTGTGTGGACACACCTGCTGGCAAGTGTCGCAACCGTAGACTCTCGGGCCTAAACTCAGATTGGGAGGGAGTTCGCCGCGATATTCGATGCTCAGACACGACAGGCAGCGGCGCGCATCGACCGCGCCCTCATTGTCGAGAGCGTGAGCCGGACACTGGGCCACACAACGTCCACAGCCGTCGCAACTCAAGCGGCAAGGCTCGTCGGCGGGCAGTTCGACGGTGGTGATGATGAATCCGAGGAAAAAGTATGAGCCGCGGCCGGGCAATATGAGCTGGTTGTTGCGTCCCACGAAGCCGATTCCCGCTTGCTGCGCCCAGTATCGCTCACGCAGCGGGGCAGTGTCGACACACACGCGGAAATCGCCGCCATGCGCTTCCTTGATGAAAGCGGCAAGAGCCCACAGCCTTGTTCGCACCACCTCGTGGTAGTCGCGACCATAGGCATAGTAGGCAAATTGTGGAGCATCCGATGGCTGGAAGCGTGAGGGATAGTAGTTCATGGCAGTGGCAATCACGGTGCGTGCTCCCTCGAGCAGTTTTTGGGGATTGGCGCGCACGTCGGCATACCGCTCCATATATTGCAACGAACCGTTCCTATTGTCGACAATCCAATTGGTATAGCGAATCTGCTCCTCGGCCGATATCTCTTCGGCACGGGCAAATCCGCAGGCGTCGAATCCTAACGAGGCCGAATAACTCCGGATTGCATTCTTATCGTCGTCAGAGAGTATCAAAGCTGTAGCCTTTCTCCTTAAGCCATTCAATGGCGCGCGGCAACGCATACTTCATGTTGGCCTCGGCCTTCACCGAATCGTGAAACACGATTATTGAGCCGCGGCGCGTGTAACGCTTCACATTTGCCAGCACCTGCTCGCCGTTGAGTTTACGGCTGTAGTCGCGCGTCACAAGGTCATACATTATTATATTAAAGTGGCGGTGCAGAATACGCATCTGCTTCCAACTCAGCATTCCGTGAGGAGGTCGGAACAGGTTGCTGCCGATGAGCTTGTGAGCCCGCATCACATTACGGCAATAAGTAAGAGCCGACACCTTACGCCCTTGCAGATGGTTGTAGGTGTGGTTACCCACAGCGTGCCCTCGGCGTAAAATCTCATCGAAGAGCCAAGGATAACGCTCCACATTCTCGCCCACGCAGAAAAAAGTGGCCTTTATGCCATGGCGGTCGAGCATCTCGAGCACCCACGGAGTTACCGTAGGCACCGGGCCGTCGTCGAATGTCAGATACACAGTCTTACCTTTCCCTTTGCGCATCACTCGCCATATTCCTTCCGGAAACAGCATACGATAGATTATTGGTGGCCGTTCTATCAGCAAAATACAATTTGTTTGTGCGGCAGAGCCGCCGTTATTAATGCGTCAATTAACTATTTCGTTCAAAATTACTAATTCCCACGAATTTACAACGCCATAGATGCATAATAATTGTAAAAAGCGGCACAACATAGGTAATTTTGTAAAAAAAGGGAGCTGTTGGCGTATTTTCGGGAGAGCGGCCCCGAGAGGGAGAGTCAGACGTGAAGAAGTTTTTCGTTACGGCATGAGCGGAAATTGCGGAAAGTGTCGAAAATGTCGGCGAGAGCAATGATGGCGTTCTCGGTCTGCCTCTCGTAGAGCGCCGAGCCAGTAGAAGCCGATACTTCACGCCCCTGCAGAGCACCGGAAACGCCCGAAATCTCGTCGAAAAGCTTCATTTCGAGCGACAGCAGCTGATAAGCTCCCACGTCGGCACCATTGTTAACCACTTGCTGCGGCATTCGCTGCAGAGTGCTGTCGAATGGAATCACCGCATTGGGCCGATGCCACAGGCGCGCAATGTCCTGCCAGGAAAACCCCGGAGGGAGTGCATCGGCGGGATAAAGGAGCACCCCCTTGGCGCTCGAGTTCATGATGTTGTCGACGAGCGAAATCAAGCGGTTGACATATTTCTGCTGGTCGATTACATCTTCGACGAAAGAGTGCACCTCTCCATCGGTGAGCGGATAGAACTTCACGATATAGGGATGCTCGGCGTGAGCAAATGGGCTGTCGTATTCGGCCACGACGTCGCCCATGGGAGTGAGCCAACGGCAATGCCACAGCTGCATGATGTCCCAATTGACGTCGATACCCTGGAGCGACTTAAGGCATGAGTCGGCCGGGAGGAAGAATAGGCTTGCGTTACTGCGGTCGTGGCATCGGAGCACTTCGCGGGTTTCGAGCGTCCACAATTCGTAAATACGACATTTCCCGTTTCGGGGATAGAAGAAACTGAGGCTGTCGTCGGCAGCGCAGCCAATGCGCGATGAAATGTCGTTGATGCGCTGGGCGGCATTATCGGCGGAATAGATATCGCGGAGCCATTGCGCTCGGGCGCGGTCGGCACCGCAGAGTCGCAATATGATTTCGGCGATGGTCATATCGTGGATTTCACCAATAAGAGTGCAGTCGAAAGCGCGAGGGTCGCAGAAAGCGTTAGAGAAGAAACGGTTTACCGAAACGTTCGACACCCGGAGGTCGACGGTGTTAAGGATTCGCTGCGGCTCGATTTTCTGGATGCAACATCCCGAGATTAGGAATTCCTCGAGCAGGCGGGCATCGAGTTCGTCGAGCATATTCACCTGATGAAGGCGCTTAGCCTCGGCTGAAGGCCACGAGCGCTCGGTCTGTGCAATGTCGCGACGGAATCGGCCGACCACGCTTTTCACGAGCTGACGAATGAGGTTGTTGGTAAGCGGCTGCTTACCGGCCTGTCGCAACGCCTCGCCCTCGGTGGTGATTGAGCCGTCGTCGGCCATTACGGGATCGTCGAGCTGGGAGCCGTAGGTGAACCGCTTGTTTCGTGTGCGTCGTTGCCGCAGATTTGCTGCAGCGAGCCAAGCCTTGTGGGCAGTTGCGAGCATGGTTTCGCCGGAGGGCGAATTGCTGTGGGCAATGTGATTGATTTTTGATGAATCCATAGAGCTGAGATTAAGATAAAAATGCTATGAAAGAGAAATGAACAGTGCAAAGATAGTGTCGGCAGCAAGAGAAGGTATGCGAAAACCGCCACAAGCATAGGAGCAAGAACCGGAAGAGATGCGTGCGATAAAGCACTGTAACGAGGGGGTGCGAGAAGGGCAAAAATCGTGCCAAAATCGGGCAATAAAGTTACATTCCTTAAGGAGATGTCAGCATATTTTTATAAATGCTATCAAAATGACGCATTAATACCGATAAAATAAAATACGATTTCACATATGAATAAAAATAAATAGCAAAAAGATATTTTTAAGGCATAAATTCGGGCAATAATTTTCCGAATATAGATAAAATCCAAAAATATGTCGAATAACAGCAAAATTTTTGACAAAATGATTTTGTTTGGAAAAATGTTTTTGTATATTTGTCCAATAAATCTCAATCCGGGATACTAACCGAATAAAAGTTTAAGAGATGAAAAGACGATTATTTTTCGACATGTTTTCGAAGCAGCGGTTATCGAAGCTTCACCGATACCGCGCGGTTATGTTCAGCCCTACCTTTGGTTGATTACAGCAATAAGGAATCGGCCGCAAAGAGCGGCCGCAAGCAAAAATCAACAACAATTAAAAAACAACCAAAATTAGGACAACAACAATTATGAATAAGCCGACAATAAAAGAAGTTGAAGATTGGGTACGGAAATTGTACGACACATGTGAAGAAACAATTACGGCCTCGGAACGCGCCGAACAGCGCAAGTATGCCATTATGGTGCAACGCCCACAGGACAAGAAATTCCTTGTGAAAATGCTTGACGAATCGTCGCAGATACGCGACCGCAAGAAGCTTGCGCTACGCATCAAGACCCTCATCGACATGTATGGCATACCCCAGTTTCTGAACAAGCGCGATGCACTGTTGTTCAAGCTGTATCAGCTGTTTGGCTACCATTTCGACTTTATAGCAATACCGATAATAAAGAAACGTCTTCGCACCGACACCTCACGAGTAATCATCGATGAGGCCCGTCCGCATCTTACCAAGCACCTTGCCACCCGCTTTGAGCAGAAGATAGGTCAGAACGTTAACCTGCTGGGCGAGGTAGTGTTGGGCAACGGCGAAGCCGACAAGCGTTACTACCACTATCTGGAGGCATTGAAGAGCCCCGACATCAATTATATTTCGGTTAAGATTTCCGGTATCTATGCTCAGACCCACGCGCTGAACTACGAGGAGAGCTTCCCCGAGCTTATACGCCGCATGTCGGAACTTTACCAGGCAGCCATCGACAACCCGTACGTAGACGAGAACGGGCAGAAGCGTGCCAAGTTCATTAACCTCGACATGGAGGAATACAAGGATGCCCACTTCACCATGCGCCTGTTCAAGGCCGTGCTGAGCAAGCCCGAATTCCTGCACTATTCGGCCGGTATCGTAGTTCAATCGTACCTGCCCGATGCATGGGACTTCCAGAGCGAATTGCTTGAATTTGCCAAGGAGCGTTGCTCACGCGGAGGCGCCCCCATCAAGATGCGTGTGGTAAAAGGATGTAACCTTGAAATGGAAACCGTGGTATCGTCGCTTCGCGGCTGGCCCAACCCGGTACGTTCGAACAAGACCGAGGTCGACGCCAACTACCTACACATCATAGA
>JBJEKE010000354.1:0-7525 GCA_051878475.1 Muribaculaceae bacterium
ATTTCCACCGACCGCGATAGCGGCGATATCACAAATCTGGGACGTGGTGGCAGAGACTACACGGCAGCAATTCTGGCTGCAGCACTCGATGCCGACGCGCTGGAAATCTGGACTGATGTCGACGGATTCATGACAGCCGACCCTCGGGTAATCAACAATGCCTACGTTATCGACCAGCTTACATTCATAGAAGCAATGGAGCTGTGCAATTTTGGCGCTAAGGTGGTGTACCCACCCACAATATATCCGGTGTTCCACAAGAACATCCCGATTTTAATAAAGAATACTTTCAACCCATCGGCGCCCGGCACGCTTATCAGCGAGGTCGATTCGTCGGCCGACGGACGTGCCATCAAAGGTATTTCGTCGATTAACGACACCTGTCTTATCACCCTAACAGGCTTCGGCATGGTGGGAGTGATTGGTATCAACTCGCGCATTTTCAATGCATTGGCTCGTAATGGAGTGAGCGTGTTCCTGGTTTCGCAGGCTTCATCAGAGCACAACACCTCGTTTGCCGTTAAGAACTGTGATGCTGATACCGCTGTAAGAGTGCTTAAAGAGGAATTTGCAGCCGAACTTGGCACCGGCGAAATCAGTGGCATTGAGCCTGAGCGCGACCTTGCCACAGTGGCCATTGTGGGCGAGAACATGAAGCACACACCCGGTATTGCCGGTAAACTGTTCAATACTCTTGGCCGTAACGGCATCAATGTGATTGCCTGTGCACAAGGTGCCTCGGAAACCAACATCTCGTTTGTAATAAAGCTCGACAGCCTGCGCAAGGCGCTGAATGTTATCCACGATTCGTTCTTCCTGTCGCAGAACCAGGTGCTTAACCTGTTCATTGCCGGAGTAGGCAATGTGGGCGGCGATTTGATTGAACAGATACGCGGTCAACAGGAAAAACTGCTCAAGGACAAGCAGCTCGAGCTCAAGATAGTGGGTATCTCAAACTCTCGGCACTGTATATTCAACCGCGACGGCATTGACATCAGCCGTTTCCACGAGCTTCTCGATGCTTCCGATAAAGTGGCATCGCCCGAAGTTATTAGAGACGAAATCCTGAACATGAACATTTTCAACCCCGTGTTTGTTGATTGTACTGCTAGCCCGGCAATTGCAAGCATTTATGCCGATTTACTCTCGCATAATGTTAATGTAGTGGCTGCCAACAAGATAGCAGCCTCGTCGGACTACGAAAACTATAGTCGCCTGAAGAGTATTGCCTCGAAGAAAGGCGTCAAATTCCTCTTCGAGACAAATGTGGGTGCAGGACTGCCGATTATCAACACCATCAACAATTTGATTAACTCAGGCGATAAGATTCTGAAAATCGAAGCTGTGGTGTCGGGCACATTGAACTACATCTTTAATGTGGTGAGCAAGGACGTAAGTCTCAGCCAGGCCATCGATATGGCTCGCAAAGCCGGATATAGTGAACCCGACCCGCGTATCGACCTCAGCGGTAAGGACGTAATCAGAAAACTGGTGATTCTGGCCCGCGAATCGGGGTATAAAGTTGAACAGGACGACGTTAAGCGCAATCTGTTTATTCCCGACAAGTACTTCGACGGCACTGTGGAATCGTTTATGGACGAAATCAAGACTCTTGACGGCGAATTCGAGCAGAAACGCCATCGCGCGCAGGCCGATGGAAAGCACTTCCGTTTTGTTGCCAAGATGGAGAGCGGCGAAGTATCGGTGGGGTTGGAGGAAGTTGGCCCCGGCCATCCGTTCTACTCGCTCGAAGGCAGCAACAACGTGATTCTGATTACAACCGAGCGATATAAGGAATACCCGATGGAGATAAAAGGCTACGGAGCCGGTGCTGAGGTTACTGCCGCCGGTGTGTTTGCCGATATCATCAGTATTGCCAACATACGATAAACTGAAATTTGCCAATGAAATATCTAATCATTCTTGGCGATGGTATGGCCGACGAGCCCATAGCCGAACTCGGGGGGATGACGCCGATTGAGGCGGCCGACACACCGTCGTTCGACCGGCTTGCCCGGCAATCGAGAATGGGGCTACTCAATACCGTTCCCGACGGATATGAACCTGGAAGTGAAATAGCACACCTTTCATTGCTGGGCTACGATGTGCCCGGTGTGTTCGAGGGGCGAGGCTCGCTCGAGGCTGCCAGTATGGGTGTCGACATTGAACAGGGTGAAATGGCTCTGCGATGCAACATAATATGCATTGAAAACGACCGGATTAAGAACCATTCGGCCGGACATATATCCACCGACGAAGCTTCGCAGCTGATTGCCACACTCCAACAGGAACTTGGCGGTGGCATTGTGAACTTTTTCCCCGGTGTGTCGTATCGTCACTTGCTAAAGATCAAGGGCGGCAACAAGAACATAGTGTGCACACCTCCGCATGATGTGCCCGGAACACCGTGGCGCGATGTGCTGGTGAAAGCCACAAACCCCGAGGCCGAATCAACTGCCTCACTCATAAACCGTCTTATTGTCGACTCGCAGAGAATTCTGAGTAAGCATCCCGTTAATCTTAAGCGAATAAGCGAAGGAAAAGACCCGGCAAACAGCATATGGCCATGGTCGGCCGGATATAAGCCATCAATGCCTACTCTTATGCAGCGCTACGGTATACGTAGTGGTGTGGTGATTTCGGCTGTCGACCTTATACGAGGCATCGGTGTGTATGCTGGATTACGTCCAATAATTGTTGAAGGCGCAACCGGACTCTTCGATACCAACTACGAAGGGAAGGCTGCTGCTGCCATCGAGGCGTTGAAGGACAACGATTTTGTGTTCCTTCACGTAGAGGCAAGTGACGAAGCCGGACACGAAGGTAACTTCGAACTCAAGAAAACCACAATCGAGTATCTCGACCACCGTGTGTGCCGCCCAATTATCGACGCTCTCGACCAATTCGGCGAGCCTGTAACGCTCGCGGTTTTGCCCGATCATCCTACACCGTGCCGCATCCGCACCCATTCGGCAAGTCCCGTGCCGGTGATGATATACACTCCAGGAGTGGCGCCTGACAATATCGCCCGGTATAACGAGCGAACGGCAGCTGCCGGTTCGCTTGGTCTGATGCAGCGCGACGATTTCATGAACATATTGTTTAACCGTAATCCATAACCCATATATATTCTTTAAGAAATGAAATATTACAGTACAAATAACCATTCGATAAAGGCTTCGCTCCACGATGCCATTGTCAAAGGGTTAGCTCCCGATAAAGGCCTTTATATGCCGGAGCGTATTCCGGCGTTGCCTAAGGCATTCTTCAAGAATATTGCCAACATGTCGCTGCAAGAGATATCGTTTGTGGTGGCAAACACACTTTTCAACGACGATATCGACTCGGCTGTGCTGAAGGATATCGTGTACGATACACTCAACTTCCCGATACCTCTGGTGCACGTGTGCGATAACAAGTATAGCCTCGAACTTTTTCACGGCCCGACTCTGGCATTCAAGGATGTGGGTGCGCGTTTCATGGCCCGCATGCTCGGCCATTTCAACTCGCTTGACAACACTCAGGAAGAGGTGAATGTGCTCGTTGCCACATCGGGCGATACCGGCAGCGCTGTGGCCAACGGTTTCCTCGGTGTGCCAGGCGTGCATGTGTATGTGCTTTATCCCCACGGAAAGGTGAGCAAAATTCAGGAAGCTCAGTTCACTACTCTCGGCCGAAACATCACGGCAATTGCTGTAAACGGCACTTTCGACGATTGCCAGGCTCTTGTGAAGAGTGCTTTTATGGATAAGGAACTGAACGATGCAATGAAGCTTACAAGCGCCAACTCAATAAATGTGGCCCGATTCTTGCCCCAGATGTTCTACTATTTCTTTGCCTATGCCGAGCTTGCAAAGCGCGAACAGCCGCTCGACAACATCGTGGTAGCTGTGCCAAGTGGAAATTTTGGTAACATTTGCGCTGCGCTGATTGGCAAGGCAATGGGATTGCCAATCAAGCGTTTCATCGCTGCAAACAATCGTAACGACATTTTCTTCAAGTATTTGCTTACCGGCAGCTACGAGCCTCGACAGTCGATTCCTACAATAGCCAATGCTATGGATGTGGGAAACCCGAGTAACTTTGCCCGAATTCTCGACCTTTACGGCAATTCGCACGATGCTATTTGCCGCGACATAAGCGGTTGCAGCTACACCGACGAACAGATTGCGCAGACAATAAAGCAGACCTACGACAATGTGGGATATCTGCTCGACCCGCATGGCGCTGTGGCATACCGTAGCCTTGAGGAGCAGCTTAAGGACGATGAAACCGGTATATTCGTTGAAACAGCGCATCCTGCCAAGTTCAAGAGCACTGTTGAGCATATTATCGGCGCACCGGTGGAGGTGCCTGAGCGTCTGGCTGCGTTTATGCGTGGCGAAAAGCGCTTTGTGAAGATGGCTTCGGCATTCAGCCAGTTCAAGAAGTTTCTTCTTGCAGAATCAGCCCGATAACTTATTGGCATAGATGATGATAAATACCGAAAGGTCACCATGAGCAGAGTATCACGGTGACCTTTCGGTATTATCGGATAATGGCTCAGCCTATAGTGGCAGCCCCGAACAAAAGCCATATGAGCCATATCACCACAAATGCAATTGTACTGAATATCAGTGCAGTGAGCATTGTGTGGGTGCTTCTTTTCCATCGGTTGCGGCCGATGCGATGCTTGTGGTTAACCGACAGCTCCTTGTTGCGGTGGTTGCGTGTGGCAAGGCTGAACACTACAGCTGCCAGCATACCGAACGCCACCGATATCACAAGCCAATTAACAAGATGAAAATCGTACATGGTTATAGCTGGTTAATGAATAGATAATCACAGCGTTTAGTCGATGTCGTCGTCGCACTGCACCTCAGCAAGCTCGCACATCTCGGCATATTGGTTCCATTCGGGGTCGAGTTCAGCGTAGATGCTTATGGGCAGGAGTTCGTAGGGGTTGAGCACTTCGTTGAACTTACGGCCGAATATATTATTGCTCAATGTATAGAAAATCCAGTTGCGTTGGCCGTCGCCGGTGAATATACCGGTCATTACAGCCACCGGGTCCTTATCGAAAGCGGCATTGAGGGCATCGGTGATTTCTTCCATCAGCTTCGATGTGGCGAAGTCGGGCATTCCTGTGGCATCAGGCTCGTAGGTCCAAGTAACTTCGATGCGGTTGACGTATTTGCCGGTGGATTTCACAGCATCCATATCCTTTCTGCCGGTAACTATTATCAGTTTGCCGTTCTCGGCTTCGTTGGGCGAAGTCCACCATTCCGAAGTAATTTTCAGTTTAGCCATAGCGTGGGGTTATAGGTTTTGAAGGAATGTCTCGGCATCGTGGAGCGTGTCGGGTTTCCCTATGTCAATTATTTTCAGATTGTTAGCGGCATATCCGCGAATGTCGAGCCGATTGCAATTGTTGAGGTAGAAATCGATGATTGAGAATTTGCCATCACACTCGCCACCGGTCATATGTTCTGTAAGTCTGGTGTTTGCCACTTCGATGCCGCTGTAGGCATATTCGAGATATTCCCCTTCAAGATAGGTGAAACCGGCAGGCTTTGTGGCTCCGGTAGCTTTGTTCACCCATCCATGTAGGCGCATCTGCTTGTCGAAGAGCAGGTAGCGTTGGGTTGAGCGGCTGCTCACCAGCAAAGTAGCTATAGCACCGTTGGCAATGTGTCGCTCAACGAGGCTGTTGAGGTTGCAGTCCGACAAAATGTCGACATTGTGGAACAATATAGGTGTGTCGATGCAGTTAAGTGCCTTCATTGCCTTTTTCATGCCCCCTCCGGTATCAAGTAACATATCCGATTCGTCGGATATAGTGATTTTTATGCCGAAGTCATTGTTTGCAGCGAGAAAGTCGATTATCTGTTGTGGAAAATGGTGCACGTTGATAATTATGTCGTCGAATCCAGATGCCTTCAGTTTTTCGATAACGTGCTGCAGCATAGGTTTTCCGCAAATAGGCACGAGTGCCTTGGGCGTGGTGTCGGTGAGAGGCTTCAGCCGGGTGCCGAGCCCGGCTGCAAATATCATTGCTTTCATTCTTTGCGATCAAAAGTCTGTTCAATGTTCTGTTCGCGGTGTACAAGTTCAACCTTAACCCCGAATTTGCTGTTTAGGTGCTCGGCCATGTGCTGGGCCGAGTATACCGAACGGTGCTGTCCGCCTGTGCAGCCGAAAGCCACTGACAGGTTAGTGAACCCGCGTTCCATGTAGCGTTTCACTGATGCATCCACAAGGGCATATGCATGCTCGAGGAACGGGAATATCTCACCGTCGTCTTCCAAAAATTTTATCACCGGTTCGTCGAGACCGGTAAATGGCTTGTAGCGGTCGTATTTGCCCGGATTGTTAACTGCGCGGCAATCGAACACAAAGCCTCCGCCGTTGCCGCTGGGGTCGTCGGGGATACCTTTCTTGTAGGCGAAGCTCAGCACTTTCACGGTGAGCTGGCGTTTCTGTAGGTCGTCCTTGAATTGCTTCAGGTTGCATAGCTCGCGCAGCACTTGGCACAGATATGGGTATTCCGGATAGTCCGATGTGAGCAGTTGCCGCAGATTGTCGATGGCAAACGGCACGCTTTGAATGAAATGGGGTTTTTTCTCAAAGTATCCGCGGAACCCGTAGGCGCCAAGCACTTGCAGTGTGCGGAACAGCACGAAGTGGCGCAGTTGGCTATAGAATTCGGCCTCGTCGATAAGCTCGAATCGCTGCACAGCATCAAGATATTCCTTTAGCAGTTCATCGCGGAGCGTCGACGGGTATTTTGCTTTTGCCTGCCACAGGAACGAGGCAATGTCATAGTAGAACGGGCCTTTGCGCCCTCCTTGAAAGTCGATAAACCACGGTTCGCCCTCGCGCAACATTACGTTACGGCTTTGGAAATCGCGATACATGAATTTAGTTGAAGTGCTTTTCAGCAGCACCTCGCTCATATGTTGGAAATCATCCTCAAGCCGATTCTCTTGGAAATCGAGGCCTGTGGCCTTCAAGAAGCAGTATTTAAAAGAGTTTAAGTCCCAAAGTATTGACCGTTGATTGAATTCGGCCTGCGGGTAGCAAACCGAGAAATCCATCCCTTCGGCACCGGCAAATTGCACTGATGCTAATAACCTTACCGTCTTTCTCAGCATGGCTTTCTCCTCTTCGGAGAACACACTGGTGAGGCGGCCTTTCTCGATGGCTTTGAACAGGATGGTGTCGCCAAGGTCTTCCTGGATATAGTACAAGTGGTCGTCGCTGCATGCGTGCACTTGGGGCACCGGCAGCCCTTTCGAACGGAAGTGGCGAGCCATATACATGAATGCCTCGTTCTCTTCGCGGCACGAACCGTATACACCGATTATCGATTGTGCACCGGTGAGACGGAAATAGCGTCGGTTCGACCCCGATGCCGGCATTTCGGTTACCATTTCGGGCGACGAACCAACAAACTTGGTATATAATTGTTTTAGTTGTTCAGTATTCATCTGTCATTTTCAGTTTTTGTTCATCATCAATCATTCAGCCTATCTTATGCAAAGAT
>JBJEKE010000355.1:0-7510 GCA_051878475.1 Muribaculaceae bacterium
CATTTTTGGGAAACTACGGAAAAGAATACTCGGGAACAAGGCACAATGCTCCCTGCCTATAGGGGGGGGTAAAATAAAAGTTATCCATAAAGCAAACGGTGGCGTTAGCTCGGCCCGCAATCTGGGGATTGACAACGCTACCGGAAAATGGATAGCATTTATCGATTCTGACGATTGGATTGAGCCTCGATTCCTTGAATCGGTTGTCTGCAGTCCCGATGCCGACCTAATCATCGGTACAGCCACAAAAATCGAAGTCAACAACCGACACTTCGACCTTTCGATTGACCAATCATACAACTCAACCGGACGGACAAAACTGCTGGAGGACAATCTCGATGCCTTGATTCTCAGAACTCCGTGGGCAAAACTGTTCAGAAAAGAATTAATTGGAGATTTACGGTTCAGAACCGATTTCAATATTGGAGAAGACACCATATTTGTTCTTGATTATCTGCTGAACGCAAGCAAGATAACGCTTGCTAAGCCTGTCGCAGATGCCAGTTACTGCTATGTGATGGCAAGCGACTACAGCGAATGGGAAAAGAAATACTATATTACGACCAGCAAAGCCACGGAAACTTTGACTGAAACCTTGAAATCGTATTTCAAGCTCAAGATAAAGGCTCCAAAGCTGAGTTTCATGCTGGTGAATTTCTACCATTCGCTCTGCAAGGCCGATATGCACAATAGTTGGAGATTATGGTATCACAATCCGTTGATTTTCCAAGCGCGGAAAGAGGCCGCAGCTTGTCTCGGGATAAAAGGTAAAGTGGGATTGCATCTGTCGTTCCTGATGCCGTTTGTCAATCCGGAGTTGGTGCTTGGAAAATGGCTTAAAATACTGTTTGTATAGATATAAGTATCAAAAAAAGCAGATAAACTGCTAATAAAGGTGAACAGGCATTGAAAAATGCCGAAATATGCATAACTTAGCAACCATAGACAAAAAATTATTACTATGTACACTAACAACTTTGAATCGAGCGAAATATCGCTCGGAACCTACGTGTCGCAAGTGATGCGCCGCGTGTATGTGAAAATGTTTCTGGCCTTAATAGTGACAGCAGTGACAGCATGGTTCGTATCGTCGTGCCCGGCTCTGCTCACCATTTTGTTTTCAAACACTTGGAGCGTATTTGCGCTGATGGGCGTTGAGGTGCTTCTGGTAATCGCCATCTCAGGTGCCATCAACCGATTGAGCAGTTCCATGGCAACACTTCTGTTCTATTTGTTTGCAATAGTCAACGGCGCATCGTTGTCGGTGATCCTACTGGCATACACAGCACAGTCGATATATTTTACTTTTGCAATGACTGCAGGAGTGTTTGGCGCTATGAGTATCTACGGCTATTTCACGCAGAACGACCTCAGCCGAATGGGCTCGTTCCTTATGATGGCGTTGTTTGGCCTTATCATTGCCATTGTGGTAAACATTTTCCTTGGCAGCTCGCAGCTTGAATGGATTATCAGCATTGTGGGCATTGCCATCTTTATCGGCCTCACTGCATGGGACACCCAGAAAATCAAACAGATGGCTGCAATGAGCGACGGCAACTCGGCCGAGAAACTTGCCACTATTGGAGCTCTGTCGCTTTATCTCGACTTCATCAACCTGTTCCTCTATTTGCTTCGATTCCTCGGCAACAGTCGCGACTAATCCGGGAACAGCACTGATAGCACTACAAAGGGAAATGCCCGATTTGGCTTTTCCCTTCTTTCTTTTATCAGGCACCCGAGAATTAACTATTTATAACTATATAATATTAAATTAACAATACACAAAAGAGAGGAATTACGAATATTTATCATTACATTTGTGGACAAACATACTGAACAAACATTTATATAAGCACAATGATTAGCATTGCCGAACGCCACAAGCACATCCTCGACTGTCTGGCACGCGATGGATATGTAAGAGTTGCCGAGATGGCTAAAGAACTCGATGTTACAACAGTAACAATCCGTAAAGACCTGAAATATCTTGAGGAGAAAAAGTTGCTATATCGCACACACGGCAGCGCCAGTCCGGTGAATCCACAGACACAGGAAGTGGAAGTGCGCGAGAAAGAGAAAATCCATATCGACGAGAAACGCCGCATTGCAATGGCTGCCGCACAGCTCATTGAACCCGACGACTCCATTATCATTGCTTCAGGATCAACAGTACAAATGCTTGGCGACTTCATCCAGCCGCAAGGACATCTTACAGTGGTAACTTCATCTCTCAAAACTGCCGTTCAGCTTAATTCGTTGGACCGCGTGGATGTGATTCAGCTTGGAGGAAATGTGCGCAAGAATTCGCTCTCGGTGGTAGGTGTCTACACATCGCAGTTCTTCGAGCAAATCACTTGCTCTAAACTTTTCCTCGGCGTTGACGGCATCGACCTCGACTACGGCATCACCAACTCAAACATCGAAGAGGCTCTGCTCAACATAAAGATGATTGAGGCATCGCAGCGCACCATCATAATGGCCGACTCGTCGAAGTTCGGCCGCCGTGGTTTCGGCCGCATCTGCAACCTCGACCGTATCGACGTGATCATCACCGACAGCGGAATCACAGCATCGGTGGCACGTGCCATCGAGGACGCCGGCATCGAGCTTATCATAACATAAGCATCACCGCGACGCTGAACGGCTGTAGCTCACTATTACAACTCCGGCAAACACTGTTACCGTGGCAAGCACCTTTTGCCACGTCAGTACATCCATGCCCAAGGCAATGCTGATGAATATGGCTATTATGGGCTGCACATATGAATACATGCTCACAAGCGTGGGACGTATACGCTTCTGTCCTACCGGAATAAGAAAATAACTGATAAATGTGGCGCCAACAATGAGAAAAGCCAATTCAGCAACATAGTGTGGCGGCAGACTCAGGTAATCGATACTCACCAGTTCGCGGCCGGCAAACGGCAATGCCATCACCGTGGAAAAGAGGAATATCCACTTCATGAACGTAACCACCGAATAGCGCTGGATTACCGGTTTGAAAATGCCCAAATAAAGCGAGAAACAAAGACCGTTGGCTATCATCAGCAACACAGCCGCTGGTGTTGTAGTGGCAGGGCCGCTCGAGCCAACGCTATTAAGAATCAGAAATATGATGCCGGCAAAGCTCATAGCCACACCGCCGGCCTTTTTCAAAGTGATAGGTTCGCGTATTGCCACTGCTGCAATGAACATGGTATAGATTGGCGATAGCGAACTCACTATGGAGCAATCCATAGGCGTGATGTCGTGAATGGCCATCAGAAACGTTATCTGCGTGAGAAAGAATCCGAGCACCGAGGCCATGAAAATTCGTGAATAATCGGCACGTTGCACCTTCTCGGCCGGCAGAAACAGCGACAACAGCCAAAACAGTAAACCGGCTCCAATGGAACGCAGGCAAAACAGCGCCACCGGCGATATCAGGCCATCGGAAGCAAGCCCCTTGCATCCAATAATGTTAAATCCGAATATGGCATATGCCACGAAGCACGCCAAATGGCCCAACTTGCTGCTTGAATTGTTCATCAGTCAAAAATATGGATACAAAATTAGCACTTTCCATCCGTATTGATGCAAAAGCTTCCTCAAATGATTTCCATTATTGACTTTCCGAATTAATTTTCGTATCTTTACATTGATGAAACACATATCAAGGCCACCGCATATGAAACAAGAAACACAGAAGACACTTTGCACTTTCGTTATCGCCGGCATCGAATATTCCGATGCATTTGAGGCGTGGAACTGCCTTATGCCCGGCACTAAGCTCAAGATTGTGCGCGAAAGCAACAACATCCACGACCCCAATGCAATTTTCCTGACCATTGATTGGTCGAATCCCGAAATCGGCATTTCAGAAGAGTTCAAGATTGGGTATGTGCCACGGTACTGCAACTCACCGGTGGCTGCACTGATCGATATGGGATGGCTCGACTATCTGGAATGCCGCCTGACCAAAATTGAGAGAGAACCGCACAACAACGGTATCCATGCCGAAATAACCATCAGCCAAAACAAAGGATAAACTTTGCTATTGCCCTTGATTTGCACTATCTTTGCAACAATAAAACCAAACGCAATCAGAAAATGAAACGACTCTTCGTAACCTTCATTGCCGCAATAGCCACAATTGGCTTTGCTCATGCTCAAGAAGTAAGAATCAACGTCGACGCAAACGCCCGGCTCCAGCAAATCGAAGGCTGGGGAACATCGCTCTGCTGGTGGGCTCATATGTGTGGCCAGTGGGAAAATGAAGCTGCTATCGACCGGCTCGTCGACATGATTATCGGTTACGACGATCTTAACATGAATATTTTCAGATACAATATCGGCGGTGGCGACGACCCCTCGCACATCGACGGCCACATGACTAAGGGAAAGGGCAAACGCGCCGAGATGCCCGGGTTCAAGGACGGACCCGACAAGCCATACAACTGGAACGCCGACGCCGGGCAACGGAAGATAATGCTGAAGATAAAGCAGCGCCGACCCGATGCCATATTTGAGGCGTTCTCTAACTCGGCTCCATATTGGATGACCTTCAGCGGCTGCTCAGGTGGAAACGGCGACGGAAGCATCGACAACCTTCGCCCGGAATACTACGACGCTTTTTGCGAATACTTGATAGATGTGTGTCGTTTCTACCGCAACCAATACGGCATCACATTCAAGACTCTCGAACCATTCAACGAATCGACCTCGAGCTACTGGAATTATCTCGGCTCGCAGGAGGGCTGCCACTTCGATGTACAATCACAGATTGCCGTACTCCGCAAGCTTTATCCAATGCTTCAGAAAAGCGGACTCAGCACCGTGCTCTCGGCATCGGACGAAACAAGCCTTACAGCAGCAATAAAAGTGCTCGAAAGATATATTGCTACTCCAGATATAGTGAAGATGCTTGGGCAGTTCAACACCCACACATACTCCGGCACAAACGCTGAACGCGCCCGCCTGCATTCAATGATCGAAAGCTGCAAATTGCCGTTCTGGCAATCGGAAACCGGACCGCAATGGGACGACGAGCTGAAACCAAAGGGAAACAGCAGCTTTGAGAGCAATCTCTATCTGGCAAAGAAAATGTTTGCCGACCTCAAGATAATGCAGCCGCAGGCTTGGCTCGACTGGCAGATGGTTGAAGAAGGCAACGAAACCTGGTGCCTGTTCCGCGGCAATTTTGCCACCGGCGAATTCAAGTGCGTTAAGAACTATTATGTGCGCATGAACGTAACCCGATTCATCCGCCAAGGATACACTATCATCAACACCGATGGCGGCAACACACTCGCTGCAGTGAGTCCCGAAGGCGATAAGGTGGTAGTGGTGGCACTTAACCTTGAGGAGAACAGCCACAAGGCCAACATATTGCTCAACGGTTTCGGGAAACCGGGCAAAAAGGCAAAGGTTTACCGCACATCGGACACCGAGGACTGCGCCGAACTGAAAGAAGCAAAGATTTCATCAGAACGCATTGCCACCACATTGGCTCCGATGAGCATCACCACATTTGTGATTCCGATAAAATAACAATAACATTCAGACTAAATGAAATCGATACGCGAACTCTACCGCATTGGCATAGGGCCGTCGAGCAGCCACACCATGGGGCCGCAACGTGCTGCCAAACAGTTCCTTGAACGCCACAGCGATGCTGCCCGTTTCGAGGTCACCCTTTACGGCAGCCTTGCCGCCACCGGCAAAGGCCACATGACCGATTCGGCTATTCTCAATGTGCTCAATGCGCAGGCTCCCACCGAGATAATCTGGGAACCTCACGTGTTTTTGCCGTTCCATCCAAATGGAATGAAATTCTGCGCCTTCACTGCCAACGGAGACTGCTCCGAGCAATGGACTGTGTATAGCGTTGGCGGCGGTGCACTTGCCGAAGAAGGCGACTCGCTGAACGATACTCCCGAAGTGTACGAAATGAACACCATGTGCGACATACTCGACTGGTGCGAGCGCACCGGACACGGATTCTGGGAATACGTCGAGATTTGTGAAGGGAAAGAGATTTGGGACTACCTTGCAGAGGTGTGGAATGTGATGAAAGCCGCTATACAACGTGGGCTCGATGCCGAAGGTGTGCTTCCCGGGCCATTGAACCTGCGCCGTAAAGCCTACTCCTACTATATCAAGGCACGTGGATACAAGGACTCGCTGCATTCGCGCGGGCTGGTGTTCTCCTATGCCTTGGCAGTGGCCGAGGAGAACGCTTCGTGCGGAAAGATAGTAACAGCGCCCACCTGTGGTTCGTGCGGAGTGGTTCCCGCCGTACTGTATCATCTACAGAAGAGCCGCGACTTTAGCGATGTGCGCATTCACCGCGCGCTTGCAACCGCGGGCCTTGTGGGCAACATTGTAAAGCACAACGCATCGATTTCAGGAGCCGAAGCCGGATGCCAGGCCGAGGTTGGAGTGGCTTGCTCCATGGCAGCTGCCACCGCCAGCCAACTGTTTGGAGGCAGCCCGGCGCAAATAGAATATGCTGCCGAAATGGGACTTGAACACCATCTGGGCATGACGTGCGACCCCGTGTGCGGACTGGTGCAGATACCGTGCATCGAGCGCAACGCCTATGCTGCCGCACGCGCACTCGACTCAAACATCTATTCGGCATTCACCGACGGGCATCATCGAGTATCGTTCGACCATGTGGTGGAAGTGATGAAACAAACCGGGCACGATTTGCCCTCGCTATACAAGGAAACAGGCGAAGGAGGCCTCGCCAAGGATTATCGACAGATGGAATAATCCCCAAGCGCCTACTCTATAGCCTCGAGCAGGAACGAAACAGGACGGAAGCCGTCGTTGCACGACACCATTGCCGTGTGAGGGTTGCGCATCCAACCGTCATACAGATTCGATGCACCGCTTGCCAAAGCGAACACAAACGGCTGAAGCGACATCCAGGCGCTTTCGCACATTCCGTCGGGACGAATGGCATCGCGCGAAATGAATTCTGCTCCAAGCTGCATATCGCATGCGTGCTCAATAAGGTTTTCGTAGCGCTCCATCAAATCGCGGTACTCGGCTTTACGAATAATAGTTATCTTTACTTGTTTCATGATATCCGATATTGAAACTCGGATGTAAATATAATAAAAAATGACAAGAGAGCGGCACTATCGCAGCGACGCTCCCCCTAAAAAACCTAAATACACGCTACAAACGCCTGCCTAATCACTACAAGCTGAAAAGTCTGCCATACACCGCACTCCCAATCTTCGACAGCGATGCCGAGTAATGTGCGTGTATGCGGCGGTTAGGCTCACTCACCTATGAGCATCGGACACGTAGCGTTTTATCTGAAATGTATTGGCAAAAACTGAAAAAGGCAGCCGGGTGCCCTTTTCCGGCTGCCTTATGATGAATCAGGTTATTACCAACCTGGATTTTGCTGAATGTTCGGGTTCATCTGAATTTCGTTCAGAGGAATAGGCCACAAGTTGTAGTGGTCGCCACCCCACAGATAGTGGTAAGTAGCCTGGCCCCAAATCTGACGGAG
>JBJEKE010000356.1:0-1845 GCA_051878475.1 Muribaculaceae bacterium
TCTCACCGAAAGCTTCTGAAGGAAGCGAAGCGGCCCGCCTTGTGCGGGCTGCACTATCCGTGGATGCAATCCGCGGCTGTGAGGTGTCGCTCCGCCGGAGCGATGCCGACTTACGCGGCAGCCGCCACCCCTTCGGGTGACGGGAAGCCTCCTGCGGAGAGAGCGTAAGGGCCATTCGGCCCGATGCGTCAACCGTGGGTAAGATGGCTTTAAGGCCATCTCACCCACGGCTATCTACAACACGCTGGAAGCGTGTCGTTTCGCATCCTTCAGATGCCATTGCCATCAGGGCGGTGAGTGGTACGGTGGCGATGTTCCATTTTGTTCCACTGTTCCAGAGGTGGAACAGGTGGAACAAGGGTGGGCGCTGAGGGCTACTCACACCGCTGATGCCAAACATCCGGCCTCGGAATGATGCCATTGCCAAAGGCTGCGCCCGTAGGCAACCTTGCCTTGAAGAGGCAACCCCTTATCTGACCCCACGTTAGCGAGCCACCGCAAGGTGGCGAGTCTGTGTGGGGATATAACCATTGCGTAGCCGCAATGCAGCCCGACAGGCTGCCCTTTTGCCTTCATCAGCCGTGGCCTATTGAAATAAATGTGAGGGTTAAGAGGATATGCCCTCGTCAGGCATGGGTTGATGCCAACCAAAGATTGCGAAAGGTGTAGCCTGTCGGGCTGCAATGCCGTACGGCCGGCCGTTACCCCACACAGACTGGCGTTAGTGTGGGGTCAGCTAATGGGTTGCCTCTTCGAGGCAAAAAGCCCTGTGGGCTGGCTTCGCCGCGCGGCGGTGTCGCGGTGTTGTATTCAGGGTGCATTCTACAAAAAAGATTGGGGCTGCGAATGCTCTCGCAACCCCATTCGTTTTGTAGGTAGATGTAATTATCGAACGATTAGCTTGCCGCAAAGGGCCTTGCCATTCTCGACAACGCGATACAGGTAGATGCCGGTGCGAAGACCTGCCAATTCAACGGTGCCCGATGCCTTGGCTGTGCTGATGCTCTTAACCATCTGTCCGCTCATGGCGTAAAGGTTGATGGTGCGCTGAGCAGCATTGGCAAATGCATAGTTAAGCGTCCCGTTGGCCACATTGATGCAGTGCGATGCCTTTACACTGCTGACTCCGGCTTCCGATGGGTCGTTTGTCATTTTCAGCGTCACTGAAATCATGGTTTCTGGCTGGTCGACATACATTGCCGATACTTTCACTACTGCAGTAGCTATTTCTGTTGCCGATGAAAGCGCAGCATGGATAGTCATGTCGGCTTTTCCATTAGCAGAAACTTCAAGAGGGTCGAAAGTCCACTTTGAGTTGTCGCCATTAAGAGTGGCACAAACATTAGGACATACTGAAATCTCAGGACCGCTGATATATTCGGCTGTAATTACCACTTGTCCTTCAGCGTCGGAAAGCAGGAGCAGTTCCGGTTTCAAGTTGTGAAATTCAAGGACTCCGGGAATAATTACTTCGTTCTCCACAGCAGTTGAAACCACACTACTGCCATTGGCAACGGCTTTGCCGTCGCATTCCCACGACAGTTTCTGTGCGTTGGCGCACAGTGCAAGAATCGAAATAATTGATAAAGTAAAGATTTTCTTCATATTCTGTTGGTTTTTAATAAGTTATCTAATAAAATTATGTTATTCAGTTACTTTGCTTTCAGCAGCCTGCAGCACACCATCGGCATCGGTGTAAACGAAAGCCACCACAGCCAGATTGCTCTTCACCCAGATGTCGCGTGGAGTGTACGAGTGACTCAGGGCACGTTCTTCGCCATTATTAAGCGACAACTCTTCGCCCCAAAGGCCGTTTACCGAAGCACGGTACACATGGTTGTGCTC
>JBJEKE010000357.1:0-7507 GCA_051878475.1 Muribaculaceae bacterium
AACCAGCTGAGCTAAACGCCCTTACTTCCTTGAAAGCGTTGCAAAGGTACGAAGATTTTTGGTAACTGCAAATTTTTCGATGCAATTTTTTCGTTTCGGCAATCAAATTTTATGATTTTTGCAAATTATCAGGGGTATCCATGCACCTTTCAACGGTATATGAGCTTTTTATTTCTTCTTTTTTGCAGGTACGGCGGGCTGTGGGTCGTCAGGGTCGGTGTCGTCGGGCATCGGGAGTGCTTTCGAGGCTTTTGCGCCCATGGTTTTGAGTTTCTCAACGTGGCTGATTAGGCTTCCGCGTCCGTCTTTCACTTTCCCAAGGGCTGAGGCGTAGGCTTTCTGGGTTGTGTCGAGCGATGAGCCGATTTTCAGCATGTCTTCGTAAAGCCCCACGAATTTGTCGTATAGTTTGCCCGATTCGACGGCGATGTCGATGGCGTTTTTGGTTTGCTTGTCATGCATCCACAGTTGGTTTATCAGGCGCAGAGTGGCAATGAGGTGAGTTGGACTGACGATAACCACTTTGCGGTCGTAGGCATATTGCCACAGCGATGGGTCGGCTTGCATTGCAGCGGTATATGCGCCTTCGTTGGGGATGAACATCATCACGAAGTTGCCGGATTGCTTAACGTATTCGTCGTAGCGCTTGCCTTTGAGTTCGTCGATATGGGCTTTCACCGATGCGATGTGCAGGTTGAGGTAGTTTTTTTGCTGGTCGATGTTGTCGGCGTTCACATGGTTCACATAGTTGGTTAGTGATGTTTTCGAGTCGATGACAATGCACCGACCGTCGGGCATATACACTATCACGTCGGGGCGTAGTTGTCCGCCTTCGTCGTTGCGGATTATGTTACCGTCGGAGTCGCGGGTAACTTGGACCTTGAAGTTGTCGCCTTCGATGAGGCCGGATTTCTCGAGGATACTTTCCAGAATCATTTCGCCCCAGTCGCCTTGAATCTTCGAGTTTCCACGAAGTGCGTTTGTGAGTTGTTGGGCGTCGTTGCTGATGGTTCGGTTGAGTTCCATGAGCTGGCGGATGTGTTCTTGCAGTGCGTTGCGGTCCTTCGATTCGTTGAGATATTTGTCGTTGATGTCTTTTTTGAAGCTTTCAATGTTGTCGCGCAGGGGCTTGAGTATTTCGTCGAGGCGTTGCTCGTTTGCTTTCTTGAACGAATTTGATTTCTCTTCGAGCACTTTCTGTGCGAGTGTGTTGAATCGTTGCTCGGCTTCGTCGCGCAGGCGTTGAGTTTCTTTGGCGATGGCCTCGGCACGTTCACGCAGAGCACCATTTTCGGCAGCCACTTCATTGAATTGCTTAATTTTGCAGTCAAGGTCGGCTTTTGTGTCGGCAAGGTCTGCCCGCAGTTGGCCGATGGTGTCGTTAAGGCTGGAACATCGGCTATTGGCCGAAGCGAGGTCAGATGTGAGGGACAGAGTCTGTCGGTTGGCCGCATCGAGCTGTGCGTTGCATTGTGCGAGCTGTTCGGTGAGCTCGGCATTCCTGGCTTTCAGGTTTTCGGCTTGCATGGTGGCAGAGTTTGCGGCTTTGGCTTGTCGCAAGGCGTAAATGGTGAGAGCTGCAACGGATAGGGCGGCGATGATTGAGATTAAAGCTATGTCCATGATTCAGTTGTAAATTTATAATGTGTAAAGATAATGAAAACTGTGGTTGAAAACAATAAAAAGCAAGTGTATCAAATCTGTTAGAATCTGATACACTTACATTATAGAAAAACTTGTTGTTGGCGAATTACATATTCATGCCGCCGTCGATTTGGATAACCTGGCCTGAAACGTAGCTCGACATGTCGGAAGCGAGGAAAAGACACACGTTGGCGATGTCCTCTACCTGTCCACCGCGACGCAACGGGATTTTCTTCATCCAGTCTTTACGGATTTCTTCGGGCAGCTGGGCAGTCATGGCTGTTTCGATGAAGCCTGGGGCAACGGCATTGGCGCGGACACCCTTAGGACCGAGTTCCTGTGCAATTGATTTTGCGAGGCCAATCATACCAGCTTTCGAAGCCGAGTAGTTGCATTGGCCGGCATTGCCGTGAACACCGACAACGCTCGACATGTTGATGATAGAGCCACCGCGCTGACGGAGCATGATGGGGGCGCAAGCGTGGATAAAGTTGAATGCGCTCTTGAGGTTGACGTTGAGAACCTGGTCCCACTGAGCCTCGGTCATACGGAGCATGAGGCCGTCCTTGGTTATACCTGCATTGTTGACGAGCACGTCAATCGAGCCGAAATCTTCCTTGATTTTGGCAACAACGGCTTCGGTTTCGGCGAAGTCGGCAGCGTTGCCGGCATATGCGTTGCACATAACGCCCAGTGCTTCGATTTCCTTGCGGGTAGCCTCGAGGCCGGCAGCCATGTCGTCGTTGAGGACGAGGTCGGTGAATGCAATGTTAGCGCCTTCTTTGGCAAATTTCATAGCCACGGCTTTTCCGATACCGCGGGCAGCACCTGTAATTAATGCAGTCTTTCCTTCAAGTAATTTCATAATTGTCTGTATATATTATTAATGAAAGTATATGTTCATTGTTTAGGTTACGGCTTGTTTCTTGATGCCGTACATAATAAAGTCCTTGATATATTCGCGCAGTTTCAGACGTTCGATGCCCAGTTCGGCAAAGTTGTTACGAATATAAGGCACGTCGAGGCCTTGCAGACTTAGAATCATCACCATTGCGGTTTGCTCCACATGCTTAATGCGGAACACTCCTTTTTCGACCCCTTCGGCTAGAATCTGTGTGAGAATTGCAGCTTCGCGTCCGGTGGTGCAGCGGCGTGCACGTTCCACCTTGCGCACATCGCGGAAGAATTCGGCGCGTAGCGATCCGTTGCGCAGCACCAGTTCCTTTACGGCGTCGAAGCGGACGAAGATAAAGTTCATCAGCTTGCTTTCGGGCGGAATGGGAAGGGTGGCCAGCTCTTGGAGCTTGGTTATCATCTGCTCGGTTTCGCTGGCAATAACAGCGTTGTATATTTCTCGCTTGTTCTTGAAATACGTGTATATTGTGCGGCGACCCTTGTCAGAGGCTTCGGCAATATTGTTCATAGTGGTGTTTTCAATGCCGTTGTGGGCAAAGAGCTGTCGGGCCACCTCAATGAGTTTGTCGCGGGTCTTGATAACCATAAAATTGCACAATATCTATAATTTCGTGCGAAATTACGCATTTTTTTGCACTGTAGCAATTTATGACGATAAATTAAGCGAAAATGTTGCCATAAATGTCATAAAATGATGCGAACGAGAGCTATTTGGCCGCTTGCCTGATTTCGTCGAGATGGTTCATGATATTGGCTGGTGGGCGTTTGGCGTCGAGCTCGCGTTTCATGAAATCCATGTATGGTGCCACATGGCTGAAGAATTGGTGATAACCGCGACACAGGTAATTGAGGCCCGGATTGCCGTAGCAGTCGTCGACAAATCTGTTTTTGGGGCATTCGCCGTGGCAGGCAAACTCGAATCGGCACTCGCGACATTGCTGTGGAAGCATCCGGTGCTTCAGTCTTGCAAACTGGTTTTGCTGCTCGGAGTACATCATTTCGGTGATTGTGCGTGTGGCAAGGTTGCCGAGTCGGTACTCGGGATAGACGAAGTGGTCGCATGAATATACGTCGCCGTTGAATTCCATCACACCGGCATGGCCGCATTCCTTGGCGAGGGTGCACACGCCGGGCTGTTCGCCCACCCAGTTGGCGAGTGTTGAATCGAAAATCTGCACGAAGTAGGTGCCGACGTCGGTCTTAACCCATTCGTCGAAAATGGCGCAGAGAAAGTTGCCCCATTGCTCGGGTGTTACGGAGAAGTCGGTGAGTGTTCCGCCCGGAGTCATTCCGGGAGCGAGTGTCAGGCCGTCTGGACGGTTTACAATGCGTTCAACTATAGGGGAGAACTGAATGTAACGGCATTCAATATCCTTGAAAAAATTATAGAAGTCGAGCGGATAGTCGGCGTTGAAGTCGTTTACCACAGCCAGCGCGTTCCATTCCACCTTGTGCTTGTTGAGCAGCTTAATCCCTGCCATCACTTTCAGGAAGGTGGGCTGTCCCATGCTTGTTCGCCGGTATTCGTCGTGGAATTCCTGTGGACCGTCAATCGACACTCCCACCAGAAAATTGTTCTCCTTGAAGAATTCACACCATTTGTCGGTTATGAGAGTGCCGTTTGTCTGGATGCAGTTGTCGATTTGCCTTCCGCGACCGTAGATGCGTTGTAGCTCGAGAGCACGCTTGTAGAACGCAATTGGGCGCATCAGCGTTTCGCCTCCGTGCCAGGTGAACAGTACCTGCGGAGTTGACTGCGCCTCGATGTATTCTTTGATGAATTTCTCGAGCATATGGTCGGAGATTATATTGTTTGGGTTTTGCTGATACAGTTTCCGTTTCTCCAGATAGTAGCAATACTTGCATCGCAGGTTGCACAGCGAGCCGGCGGGCTTAAGCATCACATACATCGGGCGGCTGAATGGGTCGTATATTTCCATGAATATGGTATAGTTGAAATTTTGGAATGTGCAAATATCGCATTTTTTAGCCGAATAACCTTTTGGCTATGGGTAAAAAAAGAGGAAGCGTCTGCCAACACAGGCAAAGCGCTTCCGGACGTGTGTGTTTCGCGTATTATATCCACTTCCTTATGATAAAAATACAAAGTGCCAATGTTCAATAGCTTTGCTATGGGCGGAATAGCCATGGAGGCAGTGCCGGCATGGTCTACGTGCAGGTTGCCGAAGCAGTAGCATCGCTTTCATCCCGTTATTAGGTTGATGTATGTGGTGGCATGTTTGCTTCAAATGCATTTTTGCTGAATAGTAATGCGCGTTCTTCAATCTCCCGGTAAGAATGCGGTTATATAAAAAAGGTGTGGAGATTGTATCAGTCTTTATCTTCACATGGCTTCTTGGCGCATCCACAGATTAGATAAAGTGGCAATCCCACACCGCGCAAGCGTTGGCCGATTAAGCCAAAAGCAAGCGATGCAGGTGCTAATACATTTATCTTCGTTGCGTTTCATACGGCCAAGTTTGAATACAGAAGATAAAAGGCAATAACACCTTGTTATGTTCTTTTTTTGTGGTGGAGAAAACTCCGGTTGTTACTTCGGACAGACAATTCTGTGCCCCATAGCATTTGCAAATATATGCTTATAAAATTGGTAAATCAACATTTGACAAATAAAATATTATAAGATGTTAACATTATTTTGCTGATTGTTTGATTTGCAGTTGCCTTATGGCCAAAATTTGCGTAATAATCTGTTGCTTTGCGAATAATAGGTTCGTAGTCTCATTTCGCAACTTCAACAATAATGAGTATATTTGTGTCGAAAAATAACAACCGGATTATTAACCTAACCACCAAATATTATGACAAATCTCAGACGAAACTTATTTCCCATTTTACTTGCTATGGTGGCAGTGCTAAGCGCATCGGCTGCACAGATTAGCCTAAAGTCGGCAGCTGTTGGAACAGTAAACGTTAGTGCTGAGCTGCAACAGCAATGGCGTATGACTGCCAACATTGAAGCAGTTGACGGCAAGGAAGTAATTACCATAAACCTTGATGCCGATTCACCTTGTGAATTGCCGCGCCTTGAGGTGCAGATGGCTTTTCCGCAACTCGATATGCATCACTTGTGGAACAGCAACGGCTCGGGCGGCCGATGCTGGCTGCGACCCAACTGGGCCGGCTTCTACAACTCATCGCTGGCTGTAAGCATGCCGTTGTATTCACTGTTTAACGATAATAACCGAAATCGCATCACTCTGGCCTGCAACGAATCGTTGCGCCAGATTAATGCTTCCATTGGTCTGAAGGAAGAGGGCGCTGAGGTAGTGGCAATCTTCCGCCTGTTTGAAGTGCCCGATGCTCCGGTATCGCACTACCAGACACAATTCCTTATCGACGGCCGCGACATGTTCTGGTCGGATGCATTGAGCGAGGCATCGGAATGGATGATGACGAGTGCCGGGCTAACACCATGTCGGGTGCCTGAAGCAGCCTTCGACCCACTATACAGCAGCTGGTATCAATTCCATCAGAATGTGAGCGACAAAGCCATCGAGCAGGAGTGCCGCATTGCCTCAGAAATGGGAATGAAAACCCTCATCGTTGACGACGGATGGCAAACCGACGACAATAACCGTGGGTATGCCTTCTGCGGCGACTGGGAGGTGAGCAAGAACCGGTTCCCGGATATGAGTGCCCATGTGGCAAAGGTGCAGGCAATGGGCATGAAATATATGATGTGGTATTCCGTGCCTTATGTGGGACGTCACAGCAAAGCCTATGAGCGCTTTAAGGGCAAATATCTGTGGGAGAGCGACCGCGACAACATTGCCGCCTTCGACCCTCGGTTCCCCGAGGTGCGCGAGTATCTGTGCAATGTGTATGAGCGTGCCCTGCGCGAATGGAATCTCGATGGATTCAAGCTCGACTTCATCGATACATTCCGCCCAAGCGCCAACGACCCCGCTGTAGCTGAAAACTATGCCGGACGCGACATAAAATCGGTTACTGAAGCCACAAACGTGCTCATGAATCAGGTGCGCGAGCATCTTCAGGCCATCAAGCCCGATTTGCTTATCGAATTCCGTCAGGAATACATAGGCCCGGCCATCCGCCAATATGGCAACATGCTTCGTGCTGGAGATTGCCCTGGTGATATGGCTGCCAATCGCATTCGCACTGCTAATCTCCGCATCACATCCGGTCACACTGCCGTGCATACCGATATGATAGAATGGAATGTCGATGAGTCGCCCGAGGTGGCTGCACGTCATATCCTCTCAGCGTTGTTCAGCACCATCCAGTACTCGATGATGCTTTGCGACATCAGTCCCGAGCAGCGAGCTATGATTAAGCACTGGATTGACTTCACCCAGTGTCATCGCACCACATTGCTAAAGAGCAGTTTCCGTCCGTATCATCCCGAACTTTGCTATCCTCTGATTGAGGCTGAAAGCGCCGACGAACTTATCTCTGCCGTTTATGCCGACAATGCTATAGCCACCGTTGCCTCTGCCGACAAAACTGTATATGTGGTTAATGCAACCGGACAAGGGAGTGTGGTGGTTGACCTTGCAGCTGCTCCGCGCCGCATCGAGGCGTTCGATACTTATGGCAATCCGGTAAAGGTGGCAAAGCCAAAGGCTGGTGTGTCGCGAATCAACGTGCCCGTGAGCGGATACATACGTCTTGATTACAAATAAATGTAAACAATTGAGGGTTGATTGTTAAAGAATGATAATACACTGCAAATATTCTGTGATATGTTTTGCAAATATGTTTTTAAGCAGTACTTTTGCATCACGAAACACCGCGGGGTGGAGCAGTGGTAGCTCGTTGGGCTCATAACCCAAAGGTCGTCAGTTCGAGTCTGGCCCCCGCTACTAAGAGAAGCAGTTGCAGATGCAGCTGCTTTTTTTATGTTTTTTGTCAATATTGTCCTAAACGTTTTTAGCAAAAATAAAAAAAAGGAAGTAGTTACTAA